>NZ_JASPHV020000090.1:0-255 GCF_030229435.2 Corynebacterium sp. MSK122
CGATCTCCTGGTTGTTGTCGCGGTCCTCGTCGATGACCCCAGCGGCGATGATCTCTTTGGTCTGTGCCAGGCTGGTCAGTGACATATAACGCTTCTGTTGGATCCAGTCATCGTGCTGTTCGGCCAAAACCGCCCCAACAAGGCGCACAACAGCGTCTCGGTTTGGGAAGATTCCTACGACATCGGTACGCCGGCGGATCTCCCTATTGAGCCGTTCAGTGGGGTTATTCGACCAGATTTTGGTCCACACCGCTC
>NZ_JASPHV020000091.1:0-255 GCF_030229435.2 Corynebacterium sp. MSK122
GTCGTCCCGTTATAAGAAACATAGGGCCTGCGCCGGCGGACCTTGGCTCGAAGCCCCATTTCGCTCATGAGTTTGTAGACGAGCTTGTGGTTGACCACCCACCCCTGGTTGCGCAGGTCAAGTAGCATTCGTCGGTAGCCGTAGCGATGCTTGTTACGCTCGAAGCTTTCTAAGATCGCGTCTTTGAGCGCAGCGTGCTTATCCGGCTCGCGCAGTCGTTTCTGGTGGTAGAAGAACGTTGATCTCGGCATGCCT
>NZ_JASPHV020000092.1:0-255 GCF_030229435.2 Corynebacterium sp. MSK122
GAGCATTGCACCACCACAATCTCGCTAACTGCACTGGCTAAACGCAACAAAGTAAGCCACTCAACTATGAAGCGCAGATTTACATGGTGCTGGCTTATTGACGTACCGGATCCCACCGTGGCACATAAAGGCCGAGTCTATGACCAGATATTTCTCGACGGAACCTACACCGCTGGCGGATGCTTGATTGTAGCTTCCACCCTCGACCACGTTGTTGCTTGGCACTGGTGCAAACACGAAACCGCTCCCGATTAC
>NZ_JASPHV020000093.1:0-255 GCF_030229435.2 Corynebacterium sp. MSK122
GGCGACGATGATCGCGCAGCATTCTACGACGATGTTGACCGCAAGATTCATCAGATTTGGTCGGACTCCGATCAGGTTTACGGTGCTCCGCGGATCACCGCAGAACTTACCGAGCGCTACCACATTGCGCTTAACCGTAAGACTGTGGCTAAACGAATGCGCATGATGAGCATTGAAGGGATTTCACCGCGGGCCTTTGTCCCAGTGACAACGGTCCAAGCCAAACGTAAGTCCACGCTTCCTGACCTGGTCAAG
>NZ_JASPHV020000094.1:0-255 GCF_030229435.2 Corynebacterium sp. MSK122
ATACTTTGGCGAGTTGGTCCTGGCCCCAGTGGGACTGCCTGGCGATTTGTAGTGGATCGTCGGGCAGTTCTGTTTTTAGGTACAGCCACCAGTCCAGCATTTTGCGCTGGTGTTCATTTGTTCTGCCCCGGTGAGCACGCGCAATCTCTTTCAGACGAGCGTTAATCCCGCCTTCAAGACTGTTGGTCGTAGATTTGATTCGGTCAGGTTCTAAGACGCCTTTAGGTTGATTGATGTAGACAAAGAGCATGCCTT
>NZ_JASPHV020000095.1:0-255 GCF_030229435.2 Corynebacterium sp. MSK122
GCCGCCACCCACGCGTCAATCGCGCTCTGGCGCATCGGCTGTGTAGCGGCATAGTCAAAGTAGTGCGGCATTACTGGCGCGCCTTCAGTTCCTCGGTCAGGGCAGGTGCGATTTCATGCAGGTCGCCCACGACGCCGAGATCAGCGATCTGGAAGAACGGCTCATCTTGGTCTTGGTTGACCACCACAATGGTGCCGGAAGTCTGCATGCCAGAGGTGTGCTGGATAGCGCCAGAGATACCCAAACCGATGTAGA
>NZ_JASPHV020000096.1:0-255 GCF_030229435.2 Corynebacterium sp. MSK122
TGGAGGAGGTCACCCCACTCAAGGTGGACCAGCTTCCCGATGGCAACGAGGCCCGCGAACCCTTCGAGCACATGCTCATCCAGCCAGGCGAGCACACCGTGACCAATAACTACTCGCTCAACCAGTATGGCGAGGTCGGCCTCGTCCCGGGCAAGGAAGCCCTGCGCCAGCCTTCCGATGTCTTTTCCCCCTCCACGGATCCCAACTCCGATATCCAGAAGCTAACCAAGGACAACGCCGATAAGCTGGTCACCC
>NZ_JASPHV020000097.1:0-255 GCF_030229435.2 Corynebacterium sp. MSK122
GTCGTCCAAGCGGCGCGCAATGGCGCTGCCAAATTCTGCGATGGGCGCGCAGGCGGGTCCATCGCAGCGCGCGGCATATCGGGATAGCGCCTCAAAGGTTTCATAGAGGTCGCGGCGCACAAGCAATACATCTTCCGTAAACAGGCCGTGGTCGGCCGGACGCAAAATGGAGCGCTGCGGATCATGGACGACCTCGGCTTCTCCCCTGGCTAGGGCAACCAGCCCTTCGATGCCGCCGGCGTGCATCGTGGTCAC
>NZ_JASPHV020000098.1:0-254 GCF_030229435.2 Corynebacterium sp. MSK122
TCGCAGGGTACTTCCTTTCGAGGATAGGTAAGAGTTGATTCGAAAGGTACCCGCGATGGTCGCCTTCATGCACACCGGCACAAGACTTACCGCGGGCTACAGATACACCACGTTAGGGGACGCAACCATCCGGCGACGATGATCGCGCAGCATTCTACGACGATGTTGACCGCAAGATTCATCAGATTTGGTCGGACTCCGATCAGGTTTACGGTGCTCCGCGGATCACCGCAGAACTTACCGAGCGCTACCAC
>NZ_JASPHV020000099.1:0-254 GCF_030229435.2 Corynebacterium sp. MSK122
GCTAGCCTCTTCGTGGATTTTCCGTCTGGGAGCCAGATATATGCCCCAGGAGCATATATTTTCCTGAAACCTAGAGGTTACGCCCGGGAAATCGGCAATTCCGGACACACTTTTTGTCGTTTAACCCGGGTTAAGGGTCAAAATGTGTGTCTGGCTCGGCGTGTCGCGGGGGTTAGATTTGGCCTTTTTGAATGCCGATTGAGTGGGTGTAGTCGGTGTCGATAGCGTTGTCGTAGAGGGCTGGGCGTCCTGTT
>NZ_JASPHV020000009.1:0-97696 GCF_030229435.2 Corynebacterium sp. MSK122
ATAGTGGTCAGGGTCTCGTGGGCTCGTAGATGTGTATAAGAGACAGGAAAAAGTCCACTAAGAAGTCTTAAGTTATTCTTGCACCATGAGTGAGCGTGGCAATGACTTCGTGGTGGTGGCCAACCGCCTGCCGGTAGATCTGGAGACTCGGCCTGATGGCAGCCATACCTGGACGCCCTCGCCGGGCGGTCTGGTCACCGCATTGTCTCCAGTCCTCGAATCACAACAGGGTTGCTGGGTGGGCTGGCCCGGTGTGGCCGATGCCGCACCAGAGCCTTTCCGCACCGATGCCGGCGTGCTGCTGCACCCGGTCAAGCTCACCGAGTCCGATTTCGAGGGCTTTTATGAGGGCTTTTCTAATGCCACCCTGTGGCCGCTCTACCACGATCTCATCGTCACCCCCACCTATGACCGCGATTGGTGGCACGCCTATCGCGAGGTCAACCTGCGTTTTGCAGATGAAGTAGCTGAAGTCGCCGCCGAGGGTGCCACCGTGTGGGTACAGGACTACCAGCTGCAGCTTTTACCTGGCATCCTGCGCCAGAAGCGCCCCGATCTCACCATCGGATTCTTCCTGCACATCCCCTTCCCTTCTGCCGATCTCTTCCGCCAGCTGCCCTGGCGCGAGGAGCTCGTGCGCGGCTTGCTCGGCGCGGATCTCATTGGCTTCCACTTGGAGGCCAATGCCCGCAACTTCTTGGAGCTTGCCCGCCGCCAGGGCCTCAACGTGGAAGGCGAGGCCAGCACCCGCGAGGTCACCGCGCATATTCGCCTGCCGCAGGGGCGCACCATTGGCGTGGGCGCCTTCCCCATTTCCATCGCCGCAAAGGACTTTGCCGCATTCACCGCGGAGGATGAAAGGGACGTCGCCAAGCTGCGCGAAGAACTGGGCTCACCCAAGCGCATCATCTTGGGCGTGGATCGCCTCGATTACACCAAAGGCATCCTGCAGCGGCTGACCGCCTTTGAGGAGTTACTGGACACCGGCGTGCTCGACCCGGAAGAGGTAGCACTGGTGCAGCTAGCCACGCCGTCGCGCGAGCGCCTCGACCACTACAAGGCCACCCGCTCCAAGGTGGAAGAAGCCGTTGGCCGCATCAACGGGCGCTTTGCCCGTGTGGGCCACCCGGTGGTCCACTACCAGCACCGGGGCGTGGCCAAGAGCCTCCTGCGCTGCTACTACCGCATGGCCGATGTCATGCTGGTGACCCCCTTCAAGGACGGTATGAACCTGGTGGCCAAGGAATACGTGGCCTGCCACGACGATGGCTCGGGCGCGCTGGTGCTCTCCGAGTTCGCCGGCGCGGCCGATGAGCTCAGCCAGGCCTACCTGTGCAATCCCTTCGATATCGAGTCCGTCAAGGCCGCCTTGCTCAATGCGCTCAAGGCGCTTGACGACGCCCCCTCCACCATGACCCAGCGCATGCTCACCATGCACCGGCAAGTCACCGAGCACGACGTGCAGCTATGGTCCCAGTCCTTCCTGGGCTGCCTGCGCCAAGCCGAAGAACAGGGGGCGGGCGCATGATGTCTCGCTTTCCCCGCCTGGCCGCAGCGCCCATTGCCGCAACCTGTGCCGCCGCACTACTGGCCGGCTGTGGCTCCAGCGACGAGGAACCGAAAGCCCCTGGCGATGAGCAGATCCTGGACAAACAGTGGCAGGTAGTCTCCATCAACACCACCCCGGATGCGGCCTCCACCATCCCGGAGTCCATTCCGCAGGCACCCACGTTGAGTTTTGGTGAATCCACGATGGTGGGCACCACCGGGTGCGCCCAAATGGTGGGCAAGGTGATCTATTCCGCCGATGATGAGCGCCAAAACATCCGGGAGGGCAACCGCCTCCACTTTGATGAGGTGGAGTTTGACGAGACCGCCGAAGATTGCCACGGCGCGTCCGTGTGGGCCGATAACCTGCTACGCAACCTGATTTCCGCGGACCACGATTTCCACTACACCGTCAATTCCAATAACCAGCTGGTCTTGGAACTGGTGACAGATGAGGTGGACTCGCCCTCTATCAAGCTGGTTTCCCTCGGCGGTTAGTTGCGTAGGCTGGAAGCCATGACGCTTTCAACCACCATCAAGGCCCTTGCCGCCGCCGAGCACCTCGCGGTGGTCTCGGATTTCGACGGCACGCTCTCCCCCTTCGCCACGGCTATCTATGAGGTCGAAATGAACCAGGAATCACTGAGCGCCCTGGATAAACTGGCCCACCTGCCGAATACCACCGCGGCCGTTCTCTCCGGCCGCCATCTCGAAGGTCTCCAGCGCGTGTGCCCGCTGCGCGAGCCCGTTCTCTTTGGCGGCTCCCACGGTGCCGAATCCTCCTGGGAGGAGACAGATCTGACCCCCGCGATGCGCGAGCACCTCGCCACCAAGGAAGCCGAGATTCGCGAGATCATGGAGCGCTTCCCCGGCGCGGATATCGAGGTCAAGCCCTTCCAGCGCGTGTTGCACCTGCGCGCGCTCGAGGATTCCGATCCAGAGGCTGCCGCCCAAGCTTATGAGGCCGGCCTCGCGCTCGATCCGGGCGGCTTCCCGCGCACGGCCGGCAAGTCCGTCGTGGAGTTCTCCGCCACCCAGGCCACCAAGGGCGCGTGGATTGAAAACCTGCGCGAGCGCACCGGAGCCACCGCCGTGGTCTTCTTGGGCGATGACGTCACCGACGAGGATGGCTTCCGCGCCCTGCACCAGCCACCAGACGTCGGCGTCAAGGTCGGCGAGGGCGATACGGCGGCCGTAGTGCAGCTTGCCGACGTCGACGCCGTCGCCCACTTCCTCACCGTACTCGCCGCCGCCCGCGCGGCCCATGTCGGCCGTCCCAACAACGGCGGCGCAGCCTAGCACAGCGCTGTGGAGTACAGCGCTCCTAGCGCGGCGGCGCCACCGTCCGCCCCGCCGCGAAGCTGGTCTGCAGCACGCGCCGTAGCACCGCAGTTTCGCTCGCGTCCGAACCCTCGGCGCCGGCGATGAGCTTAGCGAGCATGTGGCCGGCGGCCGCGCCTTTGGCTTTATTGGGTTGGACGATCGTCGTCAAGCCAAGGCGTTGCGCCGCATCAATGCCGTCGAAGCCGGTAACGGATAGCTCACCGGGAATGTCGATGCCCCGCTCGCGCGCATAGGTCATCACACCCAGCGCCATCGAGTCGGTGGTGCACAGGACGGCGGTGAGATCGGGGTGGGCGTCGAGAAGCAACTGCGCGGCCGCCCGCGTGGTGTGCGCATCGTTGATGTGCTGGGTGACCACGGGCACGGTCTCCGGCGCGATGCCCGCCCGCGCAAAGACGTCCATGGCCCCCATGACTCGGGCGCGCTGCACGTGCATATCGGCGCCCTGTAGCTCACCCCACGAAATGGGGCCATCGTGGCGCTCGCGTTTGAGGCGAATCGCCAGCACGCCAATCTTGCGGTGGCCGGCCTCCACCAGCGCGCGGGCGGCCGGGGCAATCGCCGCGCGGTCATCGATACCTACGAACGGCAGGCCCGAATCCGTTGGCTGATCGCAGACCACCACCGGCAGGCCGCGGCCGCGCGCCGCCTCCAAGTAGGCATCCCCCGCCGCCACAGAATAGACCACAAAGCCATCCACCGCGGCCGAGCCCACCAGGCTGGCCGCCTCCGCCTCGCCCTCCGGTCCGGCCGGGATGAGGGTGAGCGTGGTCTGCGCGCCGGCCGAGGCCTCTGCCATTCCAGCCAAGAAATCCACCGAGGCCATATCCTCGAAGGCATAAGAGAGGTGCTCGGTCAGCAGCACGCCCACCGAGCCCGCGCGACGGGTGCGCAGGCTGCGGGCCGTGGGGTCCGGCCCCGGGTACCCGCGCGCCTTCGCCGCCGCCAGGATGCGCTCGCGCGTTGCGGTCGAAAGCTGATCCGGTCGACTATAGGCATTGGATACCGTCGTGCGCGAAACACCCAGCTCGGCGGCCAGCGAGGCCAGCGTCTTGCGGGTGGGGCTGCGTTTCACCATGACCGCCAGCATACCCCGCGGCCGTATTTTCAATACATATTCAATTGACAATGGTTCCCATCAAACGCACACTGGAAACTATGCATACCTCACTTCGCGCATCCGCAGCCCTCCTCGCGGCCGGTGGCCTCTTGCTGACCGCCACCGCCTGCTCTTCCGACTCCGAGGACTCGGCCGCCGAGCCGGGCGCCCAGAAGAAAATCTCCATCGTCGCGTCCACCTCCATCTGGGCCGACGTCGCCCAAGCCGTGGCCGATACTGCCTCCGGCGTGGACATCGAGGTCAAGCCCATCGTCGAAGGCAACGGCGTCGACCCGCACCACTTCGAGCCTTCCGCGGCCGATATCGCCAAGGCCGAGGACGCGGACCTGCTCGTGGTCAACGGCGGCGGCTACGATTCCTGGATTTACCAGGCCGTCTCCGACCAGGACAACATCATCTCCGCCCTGCCGCTCACCGACCACGGCAAGCTGGCCGATGACCCCAATGTCGTGACCATCGACGCCGCCAAGGCCACCGCCAAGAAGGACCCGGAGAAGGTCACCAACATCGAGGGCAACGAGCACATCTGGTACGACCCAGCGGCGCTTGACGAGGTCGCAGGAAATATCGCTGACCAGATCAACGAGCTCAATACCGATGCTAATGCCAGCACCGAGCGCGTGGATTCCCACGTCGACCGCCTGCGCGACAAGCTCAAGGAGCTGCCGGGCGACCTCTCCTACGCGCAGACCGAGCCGATTGCGGATTACATCATGAAGTACACCTCCGGCAAGGACGTCACCCCTGAGGGCTACCGCAAGGCCACCATCTCCGAGGGCGAGCCCACCGCGGCCGACCTCGCCGCCTTCACCAAGGCGATTAAAGAGGACAAGGTAGACCTGCTTATCTTTAACCCACAGACCGAAACCGATACCGCCGGCCGCATCAAGTCCGCCGCGGAGGATGCGGACGTCTCTATCGTCGAAATCGGCGAGACCCCGCCGGATGGCAAAGAATTCTGGACCTACTATGACGAGGTCACCGATTCCCTGGGGCAGCTCTAGTGCTCATCCATTTTCATGACGCAGCGGTTGCCCCGCTGTGGTCCAGCCTTAACCTCGCCGTTGACCGCGGCGAGTTTATCGCCGTTTTGGGCCCCAATGGCGTGGGCAAATCCACCCTGCTCGGCACCATCTTGGGCACCCGCAAGCTCACGGCCGGCAGCGTCGACGTTAACTGCCGCGTGGGCTTCATCCCACAGCAGCGCATGTTCCCGGCCGACTTGCCCCTGCGCGCCCGCGACTTAGTCTCGCTCTCACTGGCACACGGCGCTTTCCGACGCCGCCGCCCGCCCCGCCGCCGCGTCGACGAGCTCCTCGCCGAGGTGGGCGCCACTGGCCTACGCGACCGCCGCGTCGGCCAGCTTTCCGGCGGCCAGCAGCAGCTCATCCGCCAAGCCCAAGCGCTGGCCAATGACCCCGAGCTCATCCTCGCCGATGAGCCGCTGCTCTCGCTCGACCCGGCGCGCCAGCAAGACACCGTGGACAAGCTGGATGCGCTGCGCCGCGAGCGTGGCACTTCCATTATCTTTGTCACCCATGGCATCAACCCCGTACTCGGGGTGACCGATAAGGTGCTCTACCTCGCCCCTGGCGGCCATACCTTCGGCACGGTGGATGAGGTCATGCGCTCCGATGTCCTTTCCGAGCTCTACGGTTCCAAGGTCAACGTTCTAAACGTCGATGGGAGGCTTATCGTTGTCTAGCTTTATGGAAGACACCCAGTACCTTCTCAGCGTGGATTTTGTGCAATCCTCGCTCATCGCCTCCGCACTGCTGGGCATCCTGTCCGGCGTGATGACCTCGCTCATCGTGCTACGCCAGATGTCTTTTTCCGTCCACGCCACCTCCGAACTCGCGCTCATGGGTGCCTCGGCCGCGCTTCTCTTCGGTCTCAACCTAGGCTTTGGCGCCGTGGCCGGTGCCATCGTCGCCGCCATTATCCTCGCCGTGCTGGGCTTTAAGGGCCAGCAAGACAGCGCCATCGGCGTGGTCATGAGCTTTGGCTTAGGCCTCTCGGTCCTGTTTTTGCACCTCTACCCTGGAAACGCGAATACCGCGATGACGCTTTTGACCGGCCAGATCGTCGGCGTATCTTCCGCCTCGGTCTGGCTTCTGGCCGCAACCACCGTAATCATCCTCGCCGCCGTCGCCATCCTATGGCGGCCCATGCTCTTCGCCTCGGCCGACCCGGTCATGGCCCAAGCGGCCGGCGTGCCCACCCGCTTCATATCCGTCGCCTTCGCCGTACTCGTAGGCTTGGCAGCCGCACAGTCGGTACAAATCGTCGGCTCGCTGCTCGTCATGGCGCTGCTCATTACCCCGGGTGCGGCGGCCGTGCAGATTACCTCCTCGCCCCTGCGCGCGGTCATGTGGGCCACCATCTTTGCTGAGGTCTCGGCCGTCGGCGGCTTTGTCTTGTCGCTCGCGCCCGGCCTGCCGGTCTCGGTTTTCGTCACCACGATTTCTTTTGTCATTTACCTGGTGTGCCGCCTCATTGGCTGGCAGCGAAATAAAAAGGCGGTGCGCGACGAGGTCGCCGCTAGGCGCTTCCACGCCGACTGCCACAGCACCGCCGAGGAGCACCACGCCGACTAGACTGGACGGCTATGCACGTACACCGCCGCACCGCGGATGTGGATGGCCGCACCCGCCGCTTCCTCGTCATCGCGCCGGATAACCCCGGCCCGCGCCCGGACCTCTTGCTCTTCTTCCACGGCTCGCTGCAGTCCGGCAGCGTGATGCGCCGCTTTACTAACGGCACCTTCGACAAGCTTGCCGACGCCACCAATACCGTCCTCGTCTACCCCGACGGCGTCGACCGCCATTTCAACGATTGCCGCAGCATCCTGCCCGTCACCGCCCGCGCGGAGAACGTGGACGACGTTGCCTTCGCCGCCTTCCTCGTCGAGGAGATGCGGCGCGAATTCGGCACCGCCCGTACCTTTGCCTGCGGCTACTCCAACGGCGGGCAGATGGTGCTCCGCTTGCTTTTCGACGCCCCCTTTAGCCTCACCCGCGCTTGCATCTTCGCCTCCACCCTGGGCGAGGGCGATAACCACGCGCCCAGCAACCCGGCCGGCTACCGGCCCACGCCGCTGCTGTTTTTCCACGGCACCGCCGACCCATACGCGCCATACGAGGGCGGGGTCGCCGGGCTGGACGCCGAGCGCACCCGCGGCCGCGTGCTTTCCGCGCCGGCCACCGCCGAGCACTTCGCACTGGCCAATGCCTGCCAGCCACCCCGCGACTACCACCCCACCGCGGATGTCACCGCCACCGCATACGACGGCGATTTCCCCGTCGAGCTGTGGACCATGAAGGGCCTCGGCCACGTGATTCCCTCTAGCATGAAAACCGACCCACGCATAGGCCCAAATACGGATTCCTTCCGCGCTGTGGATAAGGTTCGCGAGTTCTTCGGCCTCGACGACGCCCAGGCCTAGTTATCCACACCCGCACCCAACGCACCGCGCGCCGGCTTGCACCCGCACTTAACGTGTGGAGCCGTGAACGCGCTACAGAAATTCTTGACAGGCCTGGCCGCCGGCATGGACATTATCGCCGACTGCCACGGCCTTACTAAGCGCGCGCTTATCGACGCCGGCTGCCCCGACACCACCGCCGCCCGCCTCCTTGCCCTCGCCGCTACCTACTTCGGCCCCACCGCCTTTAGCCGCCTCCAGCGCGAAACCGCCGCCGCAGCCCGCACCAACGAGCACAGCCTCACCGCGCTGCTGGCCATCGAGCGCCACGCCACCAAGCTGAAAAATAAGCGCCAGGCCTGGGCGCTGCGGCGGGAGCTATGTGGGATGAAGGGGGATGCGTCGGACGTCGATAAGCAGGGGCGCAAGCGCGTGCGTGAGATTAAAGGCCCGCCGCAGCGCACACCCGGTGTCAAGCTCTATCGTCGCGCCGATGGCCCCTGGACCATGACAATTACCGGCAAATCTGCGGACATCGCGGATATGCACGCCGCGCTTGATAAGGACGCCCCGCTCGATTCGGTGCGCAAGATTTTCCAAGGCACCGCCGCAACTTCCCCGGCGGTCGTGACCACCAATGTGGTGCTGCGTCTAGACGAACTCGACCGTGTCGTCGACACCGCGGGCGATGACATCACCCTGCAGCTCACCAATGGTGCCCGAATGACCGGCGCGGACTTGGTGCGCCGCGCATTTACCGCGCACGGCTACGTCACCTTGATCCACCCCGTGAAGGGCCCGGTAAACCTGTACCGCAGCGAGCGGCTCGCCTCGCCGAAGCAGCGCACGATGGCCGCCGCGGAAAATCCCACCTGCCCGTGGCCGCAGTGCAACTGCCCCGCCGATGAGTGCCAGGTCCACCACCTCACCGCGTGGCGCCACGGCGGCGAAACAAACCTCGAAAATCTCACCATCGCCTGCCCGTATCACAATGGCGTCAACGACGATGACCCCAACGCTCCGCCGCTACGCGGCCGCCTAGCCCGGGTAAATGGCACCATTAAGTGGCTGCCGCCCTGGGCGGAAAACGGCTAGAGACTACTGGGCCGCGCGGCGCTGGCGTGCGAATTCGGAGAGCACGGAGCCGGCCGCGACGGAAGCATTGAGGGACTCGACCCAGTCCGTCATCGGGATGGACATGATGACGTCACAATTCTCGCGCACGAGGCGGGAGATGCCCTTGCCTTCGGAACCAATGACGATCACCACGGGATCCGTCGCGCCGTTATAAGTATCCAGCGTGTGCTCGCCGCCGGCATCCAGTCCGACGACCTGGTAGCCACTCTTTTGGAATTGCTGCACGGCGCGGGTGATATTCGTCGCGCGGGCAACCGGCAGGCGCGCCGCCGTGCCGGCCGAGGTACGCCACGCCACGGCGGTTACGGAGGCGGAACGGCGCTCAGGAATGATGACGCCATCGCCACCGAAGGCTGCCACGGAGCGGATGACCGCGCCGAGGTTGCGCGGGTCGGTGATGTTATCCAAGATGACGAACATGCCGGGGCGTGCGTTCTCGGCCGCACGGGCGATGAGCTCATCGACGTCGGCGTACTTATACGGCGGGATCTGCAACCCGATGCCTTGGTGCATGCCGTTTCCGGTCATGCGGTCCATCTCGTGGCGCTGCACCTCGATGATGGGGATATTGCGGGTATTGCACATGGCCACGGCCTCGGACAGCCGCTTGTCGTTGCGGGTACCGGCCACGATGTAGAGCGTGGTAGCCGGCACCTTTGCGTGCAGACACTCGATGACCGGGTTACGGCCCACGACCATCTCGGCGGTCTCCTTCTGGTGGCGGCCGGAATTGCGGCGCTCGCGTTCCAACTTGGCCTTGTGCTTGGCGTGGTAGATGCGGTCCTCTGCCTTGGGCGTCGGGCCCTTACCGGCCAAGCCCTTGCGGCGCTGGCCGCCGGAGCCCTTGGTTGCGCCCTTCTTATTGGTCTTGCGGATTCCCGCGCCACCGCGGCCGTGGGTACGTGCCATAATTTATGTCCTTTCGGAGTGCTTAACGCTGCGCCAGCGACCAGGTCGGGCCGTCTGGGGTATCGGTGATGGTGATGCCGGCGGCCGCGAGGCGGTCTCGGACGGCGTCGGCAGTAGCGAAGTCCTTGTCCGCGCGCGCCTGGGTGCGCCGCTCCAGCTCAGCTTGTACCAGCGCATCCAGCGCGGCATCCGCCCCGCTAGCTTGCGCTCCATCTTCCCACTCCAGCGGGTCAAAGCCAAGTACGTGCGCCATCGCGCGGACCTGGCCAGCCAGCGTGCGCGCCTCGGCCTCATTGCCGGTCGCGAGCGCCTTATTACCGGCTCGGACGGTGGTGTGGATTTCCGCCAAAGCTTTAGGCACACCGATGTCATCATTCATCGCGTCTGCAAAGCCCTGCGTCCACTCGCCCAGCTCTAGATCATCGAAGTGAGCGAGGAAGTCCTCGATGCGGCGGTAGCCAGCGGCGGCCTCGGTCAGCGCTGCCTCGGAATACTCCAGCACGGAGCGGTAGTGTGCCGAGCCCAGGTAGTAGCGCAGCTCTACCGGGCGCACCAGCTCCAGCATATTCGGGATCGAGAGCACGTTGCCCAACGACTTCGACATCTTCTCGCCCGACATCGTCACCCAGTGGTTGTGCATCCAGTAGTTGGCGAACTTATCGCCGGCCGCATGCGACTGCGCGATTTCGTTCTCGTGGTGCGGGAACTGCAGGTCTAGGCCGCCGCAGTGGATATCGAAATTAGAGCCCAAGTAATAGGTGGACATGGCCGAGCACTCTAGGTGCCAGCCAGGGCGGCCGTCGCCCCACGGGGTAGGCCAGCTGGGCTCGCCCGGCTTCGCGGCCTTCCACAGGGCAAAGTCCTGTGCGCCGCGCTTGGCGGAATCCTCGCCTTCGCCCTGCTCCATTTCCTCTACCTTGTTGCCGGACAGCGAACCGTAATCAGATCCTTCGGCCTTGGTCCAGGCGGCGACATCGAAGTAGACGGAGCCGTCGGCGGGGTAGGCAAAGCCGGCGTCGATAAGCCGCTGCATATAGTCGACCATCTGGGTGACAAAGCCGGTCGCACGCGGCTCAACCGAAGGCGGGATGACGCCCAGGGTGTTATAGGCCTTAGTGAACTCGCGCTCATAGGTGGACACCCACTCCCACCAGGGACGATTATTCTCGGCCGCCTTGGTGAGGATCTTGTCATCGATATCAGTGACGTTGCGCACCAGGGCTACGTCATAGCCTTGGGCGAGCAGCCAGCGGCGCAGGATGTCGAAGGCGACGCCGGAGCGCAGGTGCCCGATGTGCGGCTGGGCCTGCGGGGTGGCGCCGCACAGATAGATGGAAGCGTGGCCGGGGCGAATCGGCTCGAAATCGCGTTGGCTGCGGGTGGCTGTGTCATAAATGCGCAAAGTACTCACGCCACCCAGTCTAATTGACGCGTGCACTGGAGTCGCTGACTAGCCCTAGCTGGGATCAGCAACCACAAAACCTAGGCTTCGCAGAGTCGCGGCCGCTACGTAGGGGTTATCAGCAACTGCGGCAGCAAGCTGTGTCTCCAGCCACTCCTGACGGCTTGCGTGTAGCGCTCCCTCCCAACCAGGACGAGCATGAAATCCGCACTCTTTAAAAAGGAATGAAGAATATTCCTCTACCGAAACTCTAAACCGGCTGCCCCCGACAGGAAAATGGATGTCTTCGATCCGACCTTTCTTTCGGGAATTTTTCATACCAAAGAAATTCTTCATCAGTGCGGGGCTCAATAACCCTGCGACGCCAGAATGATGAATGTGAGCTGTAGGCGCACCCTTATTGTCGCGCTCGTATTCAAACCTCACTCCAGGCGCGGTGCCAACACGAAGTTCGAATTTGCTGGACTTGATACTCAAATCCCGTCCGTTTCGTGACGGTGTGGTGTGAAACCGGACGACAGATTCAAATAGGACGCTAAATTCCACCAGTCGTGAAAGCTCCATAGCCCCAGCGCCATAGACCAATGGGACGTGCAGGTGCAATTTGTAGACGTGGTCAAAGAATTTCTCAGTTTCCCGTTGAACCTGACTCATCATGGGAAGCTGCCCACTCTAGCTATCAAGAAGCAGTTCGACGCGACGCAGTTCGTCATAGAGGCCGCGCTCTTCTGGGGAAAGACGACCAGCGGCAGCTAGATCGCTAAGTTCCTCAGTGGTCAACGGACCACCGGCGGCATCACAAAAAACATGCATTAGTTCTTCGCGCCGCCTCCGCAAAGACCGCGTATCAGTAACACGCATTTTCAAAGTCATGCCATCCTCCTGCCACGACCTTACTTCAGCTGAGGCTAGGCGCGCCAGACGACGGCCGTGGCAACCGCCGCACGGCCCTCCTTACGGCCGGTGAAACCTAGGTGGTCCGTCGTCGTGGCAGAGACGGACACGGGGGCACCGAGGATCTCGCCCAACACAGCCTCGGCCTCTGCGCGGCGCGGGCCCATTTTGGGGGTTTGGCCGATAAGCTGCGCGGCGGCATTGCCGATGATGAACCCTTCGGATTCGAGCAATTCCCGGCATTCGCGCAGCAGTTTCGCTCCGGATACGCCGTCGTATTCGGGCCGGCCGACGCCCACGAAAGAGCCGAGGTCGCCGAGGTGGGAGGCGGATAAGAGGGCGTCGACAAGCGCGTGCGCTACCACGTCCCCATCGGAGTGGCCCTCGCAGCCATCCACGTCCTCGAAGAGCAGGCCGGCGATCCAGCAGTCCTTGCCGGCCTCGATCTGGTGGGCGTCGGTGGCGATGCCAACGCGCGGGATAATCGGGTTAGTCATGGGTCTCCTCGGTCAGGGCGTGGGCCAGGGTGAGATCGATGGGCGTGGTGATTTTGAACGCCAGGGTATCGCCCGGCACGGTCGCTACGCGCTCGCCGTGCCATTCCATGAGGCTGGCGTCATCCGTGGCGGTAAATTCGGGCTGCTGGGCCCAATAATCGAGGTTGGCCTGGCGCAGCGCGGACAGGCGGAAGGCCTGCGGGGTTTGTACGGCGCGCAGGCGGGAGCGGTCGGGCGTGCTCACCACGGCGTCGGCCGCGACTTCCTTGATGGTATCGGCCACGGGAACCACGGGCACGGCCGCGGGGGCGCCTTCGAGCACACGCTTGGCGACGTCCCGCACCATCGCCGGCGGGGTCAGCGCCCGGGCCGCATCGTGGATGAGTACCACGGCGTCATCGTCGGGGATTGCCTGGAGTCCGGCCCACACGGAATCGGCGCGCTCGCTGCCGCCGTGCACGAGGCGGATAGGCGCGGCGTTTGTAGCGCTTTTTGCGCCTGCGGTGTCGATGCGGCCGATTATGCGGGCGGCCTCGGGCTCCATGTCTGGGCTGACCAGCACAATAACCTCATCGACTACGCTGGAGGCCAGCAGCGCGCGCACGGAGCGCTCGAGGAGGGTGCGCCCGCGCAGCTCGACATAAGCCTTGGGCACCTCAGCACCGAGGCGGGTGCCCTGGCCGGCGGCCGCGATGAGCGCGATGACGCGCGGTTTAGTCTTCGTCGTCGAAGGAGAGGTCATCGAGATCGATGTCGTTGTCGATATCGGTGGTGATGGACTTATCGTCTACCAATCCGGCCGCGCGGTGGCGCTCGATGGTGGCATCGATCTCTTCCATCATGGTGTCGGCCTTCTTCTCATCAACCGGCTTGGCCAGCGCGAGCTCGCCCACCAGGATGGTGCGGGCCTTGCCCAGCATGCGCTTCTCGCCGGCCGAGAGGCCACGGTCCTGGTCGCGACGCCACAGGTCGCGAACGACCTCGGCGACCTTATTGATATCGCCGGAGGCCAAGCGCTCCTGGTTAGCCTTATAACGGCGGGACCAGTTGCCAGCCTCTTCAACGTCCTCGTCACGCAGCACGGAAAAGACCTTTTCCAGGCCCTCCTTGCCCACGACGTCGCGCACGCCGACGTTATCGGCGTTCTTGATGGGCACGCGGACGACTAGGTCGGACTGGTTGATGTGTAGCACCAGGTATTCCAGCGTCTCGCCACCCATCTCGCGGGTCTCGATATCCTCGATGACGGCCGCACCGTGGTGCGGGTAGACGACGACCTCGCCGACCTTATACTCCATTGCCACTCCTTGTTTCCCGTTTTATCCCGGTTGACTAAGGCCGTCATTTTATCACGAGCGGCCGCCCCGCCTGCGGATACCCCCGTATACCCCCACGGTCTACCCGCCCGGTTTGGGACAAACTGTGTACTTTAATGCGAAAGGGACTAGGCTAAAGCGTTGACAAGCCCTGTGATCGCAATTGATGGAGGATGCTCAACGTGCAGTCCCTGAAGTCCGCCGCCCGCCGCGGTGCCATTATTTCCGTTACCGCCGTCTCCGCTCTGGCGCTGGCTTCTTGCTCGGCGGGTCAGGTCACCCAGACCGCCGATAAGGTGGCTGCGGTCGATGGCGCTTCTGCAAGCACGGATGATAACAAGGTTGCTGTTCGCGATGTCACCATCTTGGTGGAGCCGGATGGCAGCGCAGCGTTGAAGTTTAGCGCGGTCAACCAGGGCTATGACACCGACGTCGTCTCCTTGGAGTCCGTAAAGGTCGACGGCCAGCGCGTAGAGATGGACAAGGCTCAGCCGCTGCACCGCGACCAGTCCATCATCGCGGATTCCCAGAAGAACTTGGACGCCACCACCCAGCAGGATTCCGAGAGCGTCCAGTACATCGCCACCAAGCTGAAAAACGATGACTTTGGCTATGCCGGCGACCGCCCAGTTACCTTCGAGTTCTCCAATGGTTCCGTCGACGTGGACGCCACCATTGCCGCCACCCAGATGCAGTCCGGCGAATTCGACCGCGACGTCGAGTCCGCTGAGGGCTACTCCGAGACCCCGAAGAACTAAGCCGCAGCGCTTCCGCCCCCAGCCTCCCTTTCCGGGCTGGGGGCGTTTATGTGTTTTAGGCTAGAAGCTATGGCCAAGAAATCTCGCCCCATCCATACCTGTTCCGAATGCGGCTACGTCTCGCCGAAGTGGCTGGGGCGCTGCCCCGACTGCGGGTCCTGGGGCACGTTGGAGGAAAGGGCGCCGGTGGTGGCGGGGCCGGGGACTGCGGGGGCGTCGGCAAGCAAGGGCGTAGCGCCGTCGAGCCCGGCGCAGCCGATTACCAAGATTGGGGCGCAGGCGACAAAGACGGTGCGCACCGGCATCGGCGAGCTCGACCGTGTGCTAGGAACTGGCATCGTGCCCGGCTCAGTGGTGCTCATGGCCGGCGAGCCGGGCGTGGGCAAATCCACGCTGCTGCTGGAAGTAGCCTCGCGGTGGGCCCAGCTCGGCCGTACCGTGCTCTATGCGACGGCCGAGGAATCCGCCGGCCAGGTCCGCTCCCGCGCCGAACGCACCGGCGCCCTCCAGGAATCGCTGTACTTGGCGGCCGAGTCCAACTTGGATGCGGTCTTTGGGCACGTGGATAAGCTCAAGCCGAGCCTCATCATCGTCGATTCGGTGCAGACCATGCACGCCGTGGGCGTAGAGGGCGTATCCGGTGGCGTGGCGCAATCGCGCGCGGTGACAGCCGCGTTGACCTCCCTGGCGAAGTCCACCGGCATTCCGGTGCTGCTGGTAGGCCACGTGACCAAGGATGGCAACGTGGCCGGCCCGCGCGTGTTGGAGCATCTTGTCGACGTCGTCTTAAACTTCGAGGGCGACCGCCAATCCAGCCTGCGTATGCTGCGCGGTATTAAGAATCGCTTTGGCGCCACCGACGAGGTGGGCTGCTTTGAGCAGACGGCCGGCGGCATTCGGGAAGTTGCAGACCCCTCAGGGCTCTTCCTTTCGCACCGCGGCACGACGCCGGATGGCTCGGCCGTGACGGTCGCGATGGACGGCGTGCGGCCGATCCTGGCGGAGGTGCAGGCGCTCACCGTGGACCCAGTGGCGAAGAACCCACGGCGCGTGGTGACCGGGCTAGATTCCAACCGCGTGCCGATGGTGCTCGCGGTGCTGCAGGCGCGCGCGGGCCAACGCACCAACGATAAGGATGCTTATGTCGCCACGGTGGGTGGCATGCGGATTACGGAAACCGCCACGGATCTGGCGGTGGCGCTGGCAACGTGGTCCTCGCTGCACGAGCAGCCGCTGCCGGCCAAGACGGTGGTCATCGGCGAGGTGGGCCTGGCCGGAGAGTTGCGGCCGGTGCCCAATGTGGAGCGGCGCTTGATGGAGGCCGCGCGGCTGGGCTATAAGAACGCGATTGTCCCACGCGGGGATATCGAGCCGGTCGAAGGCATGCAGGTGCGCCAAGTGGCGACGCTGGGGCAAGCCATCGCCGCGGTGTCGGGGTAGCGCCTAGCGCAGGGTGAAGTCCTGCGGCGGGGAGGAGTTATCGCCGATGACGGTGTGGGCGAAGTAGGCCCCAGGTTCGGCCACGGGGCGGTCGGTACACTCGCCCGGCTTGGAAGCCTGGCGGGACCACTCGGCCTCGAATTTCACGTCCCTGCCGGCCGGGAAAGTCTGCGAGCCGGTCTGCACGGAGGCATAGCAATCCGTATCGGACCACACGCGCTCGTTGTCGGCCATCTTATAGACCTCGAAGCGCAGCAGGTTCTTGTCTAGGTCGATCTTGCAGTCCGCGGCCGTGGGGTTGGTGACCGTCATAAAGAACTTCGGCAGCTCGCCTTCCGGCACGGAGTAGTTCAGCATGGAGGTGCGCACCTGGAGGTCCGCGAGATCGCAGGTCTTCTTGGCTGCTTCGGAGCTTGCAGGCGCAGCGCTCGACGGCTCACTTTCGGCCGCCTTGCTTTCCGATGCCCCCTCGGACGCGGCGTCTGCAGCCGTCTCCGAGGCAGCCTCGGAGGTCTCCGGGGCGGCAGAAGACGAGGTCTGCTCCGGCGTGGGCGCAGGGGCGGCGGTATCGGCCGACTCATCGCTGCTGCCCCCGAAGGCGGCCACGGCCGCCCAGATCAGCACCACGGCCAGCACGAGCACGATGATGAGCGCCGCCACGCGGCGGCGCTTGTAGATCTCTTCAGGTAGGGGCTTTTTCTGCGTCACGCTGTCAATTTTAAGCGGTGGGTGCGGGCCGGTGCGCTAAGCCGGCGCCGCGTGTCAGGCTGGGTTATTCCACCCCGAAGGTCTGCAGGGTTTCCACGCTGGAGTCCTCCAGCAGGTAGCGCGCGCCGACAACGCCCAAGGCGCCCTCGTCCAATAGGCGGCGCACGTTGGGCACGCTGGCCACCAGCTGGGCGACGGTCTGGCGGGTGTGTTCCCGCTCGACGTCGTCAGTCGTGGCCTTAGGACCTGCCACCAGGGCGGAGGCGGCGACCTTCTCGATAATGGGTCGCTGCAGGCCGGTGGGTAGATCGCCGCCGGCCACGAAACCGGTAGCCGCGCCCACCGCGCCACAAGATTGATGGCCGAGGACCACCAGCAGGTTGGGTTTGAGGGCGGCGAGGGCGTAGTCGAGGGAGGCTACGACGGCGTCGTCAAGAATGTGGCCCGCGGTGCGGATGACAAAGGCATCGCCGAAGCCGATATTGAAAACGTGCTCGATAGGGGCGCGGGAATCGGAACAGGAAATGACCACCACGCGGGGATCCTGGCCGTGGGTTAGACCCTCGCGGTTATAAATCTCGCGCACGTCGACGGTCTCGCCGTCCAGCACGCGCTGATTTCCCGCCTTAAGGGCCTCCCATACGGCCTGCGGTTCGTGGGCAACATTACGTAAAGGCATAGGCCACATTCTAATGCCCTAGACTATCTCCCACGATGGATTCGCAAGCTCTTCTTTCCTGGTTCGATGCCAATGAACGCGACCTGCCGTGGCGCCGGCCTGGCACGAGCGCGTGGGGTGTGCTGCTCAGCGAGGTCATGAGCCAGCAAACCCCGGTCGCGCGCGTGGCTCCGGTGTGGGAGGAATGGATGCGGCGCTGGCCCACCCCGGCTGACTTTGCCCAGGCCACCCGGGCGGAGGTACTGCGTGCCTGGGGCAAGCTGGGCTATCCGCGGCGTGCGCTGCGCCTGTGGGAGTGCGCGGCGGCCATTGGCGAGGGTGAAGTGCCGGCGGACGTCGATAAGCTGCTGCGCCTGCCGGGCATCGGTGACTACACCGCGCGCGCCGTGGCGTGCTTTCACTTTGGGATAAACGTGCCCGTGGTCGATACCAATGTGCGCCGGGTGTATGCGCGCGCGGAGGACGGTAGGTTCTTGGCGCCGCAGCCGTCGAAGCGGGAATTAGCGGCCGTGGCGGAGCTGTTGCCGGCCGAGAATGGGCCGCGTTTTTCGGCCGCGCTCATGGAATTGGGAGCGCTGGTGTGCACGGCGAAGAATCCTTCCTGCGAGCAGTGCCCGCTGCGCGCAAGCTGTGCGTGGCAGCTCGCTGGCCGGCCGCAGCCCAGTGCAGAGGAGCAGGCACGGGCGAAAAAGCGTGTGCAAAAATTCGTCGGCACGGACCGGCAGGTGCGCGGCAAGATTCTGGACGTGCTGCGCGCGGCGGAGCGGCCGGTGCCGCAGTCCGAGATTGACGTGGTCTGGCCCGATGCGGCACAGCGCTCCCGGGCGTTGGCTTCGCTGCTTGCCGACGGCCTCGCCGAGCAAAACGACGCCGGCCTGTTCCACCTACCCATTTAGAGGGTTAATAATGGCCGGCTATAATCGCAGGTCGCGATCCAGGGAGTGTGTTCTGGTTAACGCCAGCGGCCGCGGAAATTGAATCCGCCCGGCAGGTTCACCCACATGCCGCCGCGGGAATTAAAGGTGACCGGCCCTACCTTGGTAGACATCGACGCACCGGATCCGGAGACGTTGATCCAGCTATTCTTGCCGGTCTTTTTTCTTGAACGATACTGAAGTCCCATAAGCATTTATTTTAGCAATTCCACTTCCACCGTTCCTACTGCGCAGTAGGTTTTGGGCATGGAAAAGATTTGTATGAGACTCCTCACAATTTGTTCACTAATCCTCGGGTCGCTCCTCCTACCGCCGGCCGCGAATGCGGCAGTAACCTCGACCTGGCCTTCGCCGCACGTGCTCGATGGCGTCGGTCGCGGGCAGGTATTCACGTATGACACCACTACGGATGATGGTCGGCCGATTCAGGCCTCGGCAACCTTATACGAGCCGAATACACCGTGGCGCGGCAAAGGCGAGCGGCCCACCATCATCTTCGCGCCTGGTACCCGCGGCGCAGGCGACCAGTGCGCGCCGTCGCGTGCCGGCATGGGCCTGGGTTCGGTAGGGCTGAGCAAGGTCGGCTCCCCCACCATCAACGCGAACTACGAGTACGGCTTCTACATGGGTGCGCTCCAGCATGGTGCCCGAGTCATCGTGGCAGACCTCATCGGCCTTGGCATGCCAGGGCACCACACCTACGTCAATCACATTGAAGAAGCACACGCCATGCTTGATGCCGCCCGCTCCGGCCTAGAGCTGGCGCGCGCTCCAAAGGATGCCCCTATTGGGTTTGCGGGCTATTCGCAGGGCGGCGGAGCCTCGTTGGCCGCCGCGGAATTCGCCGATTCTTATGCACCCGAGCTGAACGTGGCCGGTACCTACTCCGGCGCCCCTCCGGCCGACCTACCAAAGGTGATGAAGGCCATCGACGGCTCCTCCATCGTCCATGTGCTGGGCTACGCCATCAACGGCTTTGCTGAGCGCGACCCCAAGTTCCGCGATGCGGTCCTAGAAGAGCTCAATCCACGCGGCATTGATTTCCTGCGTTCGGCAGCCACCAGCTGCACGGGTGACTCCATCCTCATGTGGGGCTTTAGCAATACCCGCCAACTCACCCGCACCGGGGAATCGCTATCCGAGCTCGTAGAGCGCAAGCCTGTCATCAAGGAAACCTTGCTGCGGCAGAATCAGGGCAAGCACCCGCTCAGGGGCCCAGCGATGATCGCCAGCTCGCCGCACGATGACCTCATCCCGCACGAGCAAGTTCGGTCTACAGCGGGGGCGTACTGTCAGATGGGCGGGACCGTGGACTTCATGGCCGCGCCTGGTACCGCAACGATTCCGGGCGCCGGCGCCGATCACGCGTTGCCGCTATACGTTAATATCCCGGTGGGCTTGAAGTATCTCTTTGACCGCTTCGACGGGAAACCGGCGCCGTCGAATTGTGCGGGCTAGGCGACGTCCAGAAGCTCCAAACCGCACACAACGCAAGACCACCCAGCCTCGCAGAAAGCGAGATGCTGGGTGGTCTTAACTCGTGTTCCTGTTTACATCGGCTGGCCGGCGCCTGCTGGCGGCGGGTTGTGGCCGTCGTCATCGGAGTCGGAACCGGAGCCGGACTCTAGGTCGGTTCCGGCGGCGGTGGAGCCGCCATCGCCCGGAACGTCCGGGGTGATGATGTCGGGCTCGCCGACATCGGTGGAGTCGGCGTCGTTTTCGCGCACCTCGGCGTCGTCAAGCTGTGGCTCCTCAGTATCCTCCGGCAGAGGCTTCGGGCGTGGGCTGAAGGTGAACTTCGCGCCCGTATTGTCCTTGGACTCGCCGTCCCAGCCTTCGACGTCGACGGTGATGATCTCACCGGCGCCGATTTCGCCGAAGAGGATCTTCTCGGAGAGCTGATCCTCAATCTCGCGCTGAATGGTGCGGCGCAGCGGACGAGCACCCAATACTGGGTCGAAGCCGCGCTTAGCCAGCAGGTCCTTGGCCTTCTGCGTGAGCTCGATGCCCATATCGCGCTCATCCAGCTGCTTGGCCACGCGGCCGATGAGTAGCTCGACCATCTCCACAATCTGCTCCTGGGTGAGCTGGTGGAAGACGACGATGTCATCGATACGGTTCAAGAACTCTGGGCGGAAGTGCTTCTTCAGCTCGTCGTTGACCTTCTGCTTCATCCGATCATACTGAGCATCCGCATCATTCTCGGAGGAGCCGGTAAAGCCCAAGCCCACCGGTTTCGAGATGTCCTGCGTGCCCAGGTTCGAGGTGAAGATGAGAACGGTGTTCTTGAAGTCGACGACACGCCCCTGGCCGTCGGTAAGGCGGCCATCTTCCAGCACCTGCAGGAGGGTGTTGTAGATCTCCTTGTGGGCCTTCTCGATCTCATCGAAAAGCACAACAGAGAACGGCTTGCGGCGAACCTTCTCGGTCAGCTGGCCACCCTCTTCGTAGCCAACGTATCCCGGAGGGGCACCGAAGAGGCGGGACGCGGTGAAGCGATCGTGGAACTCACCCATGTCGATCTGGATGAGGTCATCATCCGAACCGAAGAGGAAGTTAGCCAGGGACTTCGACAGCTCGGTCTTACCCACACCGGACGGGCCGGCGAAGATGAAGGAGCCGGATGGACGGCGCGGATCCTTGAGGCCTGCACGGGTGCGGCGGATGGCGCGGGAGACGGACTTGACCGCCTCGTCCTGGCCAATGATGCGCTTGTGCAGCTCCTCTTCCATGTTGAGCAGACGGTTGGATTCCTTCTCCGTCAGCTTTAGTACAGGGATGCCGGTCCAGTGCGCCAGAACCTCGGCGATCTGATCCTCGCCTACCTCGGCGATCTCCTCAAGGTCGCCAGAGCGCCATTGCTTTTCCTTCTCTGCGCGCTCCTCGCCCAGCTTGCGCTCCTTATCGCGCAGGCCGGCTGCCTTCTCAAAGTCCTGGGCATCGATGGCCGCTTCCTTTTCCTTGCGGACCTCAGCGATGCGGTCATCGACCTCACGCAGGCCCTTCGGCGCGGTCATGCGCTTGATGCGCATACGAGCGCCAGCCTCATCAAGGAGGTCAACGGCCTTATCCGGCAAGAAACGGTCATTGATGTAGCGATCCGAGAGGGAAGCTGCAGCATGCAGCGCCTCATCGGTGTAGGACACGCGGTGGTGCGCCTCGTACTTATCGCGCAGGCCCTTCAGGATCAAGAAGGTGTCATCCAGGGAAGGCTCGTCCACCTTGACTGGCTGGAAGCGGCGCTCCAGGGCCGCATCCTTCTCGATGTGCTTGCGGTATTCCTCAAGGGTCGTAGCACCGATGGTCTGCAGCTCGCCACGAGCCAGCTTCGGTTTGAGCAGCGAGGCGGCATCGATGGCGCCTTCGGCAGCACCAGCACCAACCAGGGTGTGGATCTCATCGATGAACAAGATGATGTCGCCGCGCTGGTTAATCTCCTTGAGCACCTTCTTCAGGCGTTCTTCAAAGTCACCGCGGTAACGGGAGCCAGCAACCAGGGAGCCCAAGTCGAGCGAGTAAAGCTGCTTGTCCTTAAGGGTCTCTGGAACCTTGCCATTGACGATGTCGAGCGCCAAGCCCTCGACGACGGCGGTCTTACCAACGCCCGGCTCACCGATGAGGACCGGGTTATTCTTCGTGCGGCGAGACAGCACCTGCATGATGCGCTCTACCTCGGACTCACGGCCGACGACCGGATCGAGCTTGCCGTCCTTAGCGGCCTGGGTGAGGTTGCGGCCGAACTGGTCGAGCACCAGGGAATTGGAACGCTCGCCGGAACCGCCGGAGCCACCACGGCCGCCCGCGCCGGCACCAGCACCCGCGCCGACCGGACCGGAGCCCTGGCCGTTGGAGGAACCACCCTCCTGCTGGCCGCCCTCATAACCGGACAGCAGCTGGATAACCTGCTGACGCACACGCGGCAGGTCGGCACCAAGCTTGGTCAGCACCTGGGCGGCAACGCCGTCGCCCTCACGAATGAGACCCAACAGCAAGAACTCAGTACCGATGTACTTGTGTCCCATCTGCAGGCCTTCGCGCAGGGAAAGCTCCAAGACCTTCTTGGCGCGTGGGGTAAAGGGGATGTGGCCGGTGTGTGGCTGGCTGCCCTGGCCGATGATTTCCTCGACCTCGCGGCGGACATCCTCCAGGGAGATACCCATGGATTCCAGCGCCTTGGCGGCTACGCCTTCGCCCTCATGAATAAGGCCGAGCAGGATGTGCTCGGTGCCGATGTAATTGTGGTTAAGCATGCGTGCTTCTTCCTGCGCCAAAACGATGACGCGGCGAGCACGATCGGTAAACCTCTCGAACATGATTCCCCTATACTTTCGCTTCTAATGTGATACCCACTCTAACGCGGCAGTCCGCCGATAATTTCCGGTTTTGTTCCCAGATGCCCGCAATACCGCCAGAATCCACCATATGCGCAGCTCACACGGGTGTACGCCGGTAGCGAACAGGGGCATGGGCATGTAATCTAGAATCGTTTTATCGTTCCCTGTCCCTCCCCACTATTAAAGGACGTCGCGACCGTGCCCCAGCTTCCTGAGTTCTTTGCCACCCAGCACAACCTGCACGAATTGGCCGTGTTGGATGAGGCTCCATCGTCTATCCTCTTTGCGGTCGAAGATGGAACCACACACCAGCAGCTAAGCGTGGAAATCTTCGCGCCGGAAATTACCGGTGTGGTGGACAAGTCCACGGCACTGCATGGGTTGCGCCACCCAGCCATCGCGCCGCTGGTGGGCACGGGCACCACCGCGGACGGGCAGGAATTCATCGTGCGCGAAGGGGCTTCCGGGACCCAGCTTTCTGAGCTGCCCAGTACTCTCAGCCGCGAGGAGGCTGCCGACGTCTTTGGTCCGCTGGCGGGTGCGGTGGACTTCTTAGTGTCGCGTAATCGGGCTGATTTTGCGGTGCATGGGCTAAGGGAGGCCCGGGTGGGCGTCGATAAGCAACGCCAGGTTTCAGTACTGGCTGCGGCCGGTCCGTCCGGCGAAGAGCACGGCGATGCAGTGGCGGCGTTTGAAGAGCTCATTGCCCGCAAATGCCCAGAATACAAGCCTACTGGCACGGCGGAGAGCGCCAAGGATGTGGTGGCTCAACTGCGCCCGCAGCGCGAATTCGATACAGCGCAGATTCCGCGCGTGCAGGAGCCAGAGCCGCGCCCTCAGCAGCAGTTCGCCCCGCCGCAACAACCGCAGCCGCAACCGATGGCCCAACCCATGGCACCCGCCCCGAAGAAGAAGGGCAAGGGCGGGCTCATTGCGCTCATCACGGTGCTGGCGGTGGTCGCGATTGCTGCTGCGGCCGCGCTGTGGTTCTTCCTGTCCTACCCCAGCTGGAATGATAAGGAGCAAAACCTCGCGGATGCGTATCCGGACTTGGTGGGCTCCCGCAGCGGCCAGGACGGCTTCGATGGGGCTAAGTGCTCCTCGCGCGAGCCGGAACCTGGCCAGGAGGCCAAGATTTCCTGCGTGGGCGATGGGTTCAACTACATCGTGACCTACTACCCCAGCGTGGAGGAGCGCGATGCCATGCTTCCCGACGCCGAACCGGTCGAGCTTTCCAATGATCAGTGCACCATCCAAAGCTTTGAGACCACCGCGGATGTTCCGACCTACGTGATGGCCGTGGAAGGCACCCAGTCCGCATTCCTGGTGTGGGGCGATAAGGCTGAAGAGGAGCGGCTGAACCTGCCGCTGTGCGCCTCTTAACTCGCGCCCGAAAGTTAAAGGCCCGCTGGTGCGGGCCTTTATTTTGTCCTTGTGCCTATTCCGCGGAGGGTACGCGCTTGAGGAACGGAGCGAGCACAACGACCACCAGCGAAAGCACGCCGGCAAAAAGGAAGGCCCAGTGCGCCCCGTGAGCCGTCGCGGCTGCCTCGTTCATACCTTGGGCCGCACCGGACTTGGTGCCACGGGTCAGGAACGTCATTAGGAAGGCAGTGCCGGCCGCGCCCGCCAGCTGCTGCAGGGTATTGAGAATGGCGGAGCCGTGCGAGTAGAACTCATCTGGCAGGGAGGCCAGGGACGTCGTCATCAGCGGCGTCATCATAAGCGCGATGCCCAGCGCAAAAAGGATGTGCATGCCGATGACCATCCATACCGCACTGTCCTCGTTGAGCAAGGTCATCAGCCACGTGCCCGCGGCGAGGAGGAGGGCGCCTGGGATCATAAGCGGGCGGGGCCCGTGGATGTCATAGAGACGGCCGACCATCGGCGAGATGCCGCCTTGCAGCAAACCGCCAGGCATGACGACAAGCCCGGTGACCAGGGAGCTTACCGCCAGGGAGGTCTGCAGGTAGATCGGCAGGATATTGACCACGCCGAGCAATAGCCCAAACATGAGCAGCATGCCCAGTACCGCCACGGTGAAGTTGGGAACCGTAAACGGGCGCATGTCCAAAAGAGCGCGATTGTCCTTGGCCAGGCGCAGCTGGCGGCGGGTGAAAAGCGCCAAAGTCACGAGGCCGACGATGAGAACGACGATGTCTACCAGGCCATCGCCCTCCAGCATGTTTTCCAGGGACGATACGGCGTAGACCAACCCGCCAAAGGCGATGACGGACAGGACTACGGACAGGAAATCCAGCGGGGTATCGCGCTTATCTCCCACGTTGACTAGGCGGAAATAGCCGGCGGCGCAGATGAGGCCGAGCAGCGGCACCATGGTCCAGAAGATGACATGCCAGCTAGACATGCTCAACACGAAGCCACCTACAGTGGGCCCGAGCGCCGGAGCCACGGAGATCACCACGGAGATAATACCCATCACGCTGCCGCGGCGCTGCGGCGGGACGAGGGTCATCGCCACCGTCATCAGTGTAGGGATCATCAAGGCGGTGCCGGCCGCCTGGAATACGCGCCCCACCAGCAGCACGCCGAAGGCAGGGGCAAGCGCCGCCAGCACCGTACCGGCAAGAAATACGCCCGACGATGCCAAGAAGATCTGCCGGGTGGTGAACTTATCCATGAGAAAGCCGGTGGTCGGGATGACCACGCCCATGGTGAGGAGGAAACCGGTAAGCAGCCACTGGGCAGAGGTCGCGGGGATGCCGAAGTCCGCCATGATGGTGGGCAGCGCCACCGACAGGGCGGTCTCGTTCAGGATCATCACCATCGCGCCGAGGACGAGAATGGTGAGGTTGATCTTTACCTCTGCGGAAATGTGGGGATCTGGTTTCTGAGACACCCAGACAGGATACTGAGGCCGCGGGTGCGGGGAAAGTCGAGGAGTATAGTTTTAGTGTCTTCATCCGCGCGGTGAGACCGCGCCACCCGAGCCTAAAGCGAGGTACACCCCAGTGCGTTTTCTCAACGATTCCCATCCGCCGTACGAATTGACCTACTCCGACGTATTTATGGTCCCGAGTCACTCCGAGGTGGGCTCGCGCCAGTCGGTAGACCTCACCACTGAGGACGGCACCGGGAATACCATTCCGCTCATCGTGGCCAATATGACCGCCGTGGCCGGGCGCCGCATGGCCGAGACCATCGCCCGGCGCGGCGGGCTGACTATCCTGCCACAAGACCTCTCCTTAGAAGCGGCCGCAGAAACCATCGCCTCTGTGAAGGCGGCGGACTTGGTCTATGACACCCCAATTACCGTCAAGCCGCACCACACCGTGGGCTATACCAGCAACCTTTTGCACAAGCGCGCCCATGGTGCCGCCATCGTGGTCGAGGGGGACATGCCCATCGGCATCATCACCCCGAAGGACCTGCGTGGGCAGGATAACTTCACCGCCGTCGGTCAATTGATGACCACCGACTTGGTCACGCTGCCGGTGGGCATTGACCCACAGGAGGCTTTTACCAAGCTGCGCAAAACCTCCCGCAAGTTGGCGCCGGTGGTCAACCCGGATGGCACCTTGGCCGGAATCCTCACGAGGAAGGGCGCGGTGAGGGCGAAGATGTACCGGCCGGGCGTCGACAAGCAAGGCCGCTTACACATCGGTGCTGCGGTGGGCATCAACGGCGATGTGGAAGGCCGCGCCCGCGCCCTAGCGGAGGCCGGTGCTGACGTCCTCGTCATCGATACCGCACACGGCCACCAGGAAAGCATGCTTACCGCGCTACGCAAGGTCAAGGCGCTGGAACTGGGGCTTCCCATCGCTGCCGGCAATATCGTCACGGCCGAGGGCGTGCGCGAGCTGGCCGCGGCCGGCGCGGACATTATCAAAGTCGGTGTGGGCCCGGGCGCGATGTGCACCACCCGCATGCAGACTGGCGTGGGCCGCCCGCAGTTCTCGGCCGTCCTAGAGTGTGCTGCGGCCGCCCGCGAGGTAGGCGCCCACGTTTGGGCCGACGGCGGCGTGCGCGACCCGCGCGATGTCGCCCTCGCACTTGCCGCAGGTGCCTCCAATGTCATGATCGGCTCCTGGTTCGCCGGCACCTTTGAATCCCCAGGTGACCTGCACAAGGATGCCGACGGCGCCTTTTATAAAGAATCCTTCGGTATGGCGTCGCGCCGGGCGGTGCGCGGCCGCAATTCCGATACCGAGGCCTTTGAGCGCGCCCGCCGCGAGATGTTCGAAGAGGGCATTTCTACCTCTCGCATCTACCTCGACCCCGAGCACGGCGGCGTGGAGCACCTGGTGGACCGGATTGTCTCTGGCGTGCGTTCCTCGTGTACCTACGCCGGTGCCGATTCCCTAGCCGCCTTCCGCGAACGCGCCACCGTGGGCGTGCAGTCCGCCGCCGGCTTTGCCGAGGGGCAGCCACGGGCCACGAACCGCTAAAACAATAACCCCAGTGATGTGCAGATGGCCTGCAGGGATCGCTCTGGGGCTTTCAAATGCGACACTACCATGGGAGCCATGACGCCTCAATCAGCTACCCAACGCCAGCTAATTGAATGGTTTTCAGCTCCCAGAATGAAAAGGTTTCTCGATCATCCTGACCCGGCGGCTCTTTATCTATGGAACACCCGCGTCTCGAAGGCATTCCTAGAAGATATTCAGCACGCTGAGGTACTTCTGAGGAACCACATAGACACAGGACTCTCGGCCAAATACGGCCCCGAGTGGTTTGACTCCCCAAAAATTCCTTTCACTTCCCAATCCAAGAAAGCAATAATAAAAGCCCAGAGACGCACCAATTTCAATAAGAATCGGAACACCGGAAAGGTAATCGCAGAATTAAATTTTGATTTCTGGCGATACCTGTTGACCACGACTTATCAGACGACGATATGGCCATGCCTTCACTCCACCTTTTCCTCACGGGTTTCCCGAAAGGATTTCGAGGCTCAAGTACAAATCATTTACACCTTTCGAAACAGAGCCGCCCACCATGAACCCATCGTTAGGGACTGCCGCGGCTTGGAAGAGAAGGAATTGGACAACATATCAGCAGCACTTCACAAAGTTTGTTCCTGGATCTCCCCGGAAGCGGCCTCCTGGATACTCGAGCAATCAAGAGTTCGAATGCTAAGAAGCCAGCGTCCCTAGAAGCCCTCCGATCAGCACGTGCTACGTTGACAGATATGTTGACTCGCTATGACCAAGCGGCCTCCCGCGCGGCCGCGCAGGTTATGGGGCAGTACTCCACCAGCTTCTCCCTGGCTACGCGGCTTTTGCGTGGGCGGGTGCGCGCCGATATCCGCCACCTGTATGCGGTGGTGCGCATTGCAGACGAGCTTGTCGACGGCGCCGCAGCGCAAGCCCACACCGACCCCGCCGCCGCGCTAGACGCCTACGAGCAGACCATCTTGGCCGCACCGCAACGGCGACTGCACACCGACCCGATAGTGCACGCTTATGCCATCACTGCTCGCCGCTGCGGCTTCCACCGCGAGTACCTTGCTGCCTTCTTTAACTCCATGCGTGCGGATCTCACCCAGCGCGAGTACTCCCCATCGGAACTGCAAGACTATATCTACGGCTCAGCGGAAGTCATTGGGTTATTGTGCCTGCAAATTTTCTTGGCCGAAGAGGACGTCTCCCCCGCCGACCGCGCCGCGATGGAGCGCGGTGCCCGCGCTCTAGGGTCGGCCTTTCAAAAGATTAATTTCCTGCGTGACCTGGGTGAGGATAGCTCCACTTTGGGCCGAACCTATTTTCAGCAGGCCCCATCGGGACGGATTGATGAGGCCACCAAGTCCGCGCTCATCGCAGAGATCCGCCAGGAGCTCGCCACCGCCGCGCTCACCATCGACGTGCTCCCGGCTTCCGCGCGGGTCGGTGTGAGCGCGGCGGCGGATATCTTTGCTGAGCTCACCAATCGCCTCGCCGCCACTCCGGCTACGACGCTTGCCACCACGCGAGTATCAGTGCCGAACCACACCAAGGCTTGGCTCGCGGCCCGCGCGGTGCGCCGTCGCGGCCACAGCAACCTGACCCCGCCCCTAGCCGGAGATTAAGGAGAACAACATGCACGCCGTTGTTATTGGAGCCGGCATCGCCGGCCTCGCCACCGCCGCTTTGCTCGGCCGCGAGGGCTACGAGGTGACCGTCGTGGACGCGCTGGATGAGGTAGGCGGGCGCGCCGGCAGCTTTGCGGAGGCCGGCTTTCGCTGGGATACCGGCCCGTCGTGGTACCTCATGCCCGAGGCTTTCGATCACTTCTTTGCGCTGTGCGGCACCTCCACCGAGGCAGAGCTGGATCTAGTGGACCTCTCCCCCGCCTACCGCGTCTTTCATGGCGATGCGCCGGTGGACGTGCGCTCCGGGATCGAAGAAGTCACCACGCTTTTCGAGTCACTGGAGCCCGGCGCGGGGGAGAAAGTCCGCGCGTACTTAGCGCAAGCCAGCGATACCTATGAGATGGCGCTTAAACACTTCCTTTACACCACCTTCTCCGCGCCGCTGAACCTGGTGCACCGCGATATCCGCACCCGGATTTCGCGCCTCATTGCTCTGCTGACGGTAAACCTAAAGCAGTACGTGGGCCAAACGTTTTCTGATGCCCGCCTGCGCCAAATCTTAAGCTACCCGGCGGTCTTTTTGTCCTCCGAGCCGGCCGCCGCACCGGCACTGTATTCTTTGATGAGCCACACCGACCTAGTGGAGGGCGTGCGCTACCCGCAGGGCGGTTTCGCCGCCGTGGTTCAGGCCATCTACCGGCAAGCACGGAAGTTTGGCGCCACCTTCCGCTTGGGCGAGGAGGTGACCTCCATTAAGGTTGCCAACCGGCGGGTCACGGGTGTGCGCACGAATAAGGGCGCTATCCACGCCGATATTGTGGTCTCGGCGGCTGACTTGCACCACACCGAGACCCAGCTTTTGCCGCCCCAGCTGCGCACCTACCCGGAGCGCTACTGGGGTCGGCGCAATCCGGGCCTGGGCACCGTGCTCGTTTTGGCCGGAGTGAAGGGCGAGCTGCCAGAACTAGCACACCATACGCTGCTTTTTAGCCAGGATTGGGAGCCGGATTTCCGCGCCGTCTATTCCGGTCCGGAGCCTTCCCGGCCGTTGGGTGCCTCGGAGTCCATCTACGTGTCCAAGACCTCAGCCACCGACCCGAACGTAGCGCCCGCGGGCCACGAAAACCTCTTCATTCTGGTGCCGGTGCCGGCCGCGGAGGCGCCCGGGTTCGGCAATGCCTACCACGCAGAGGAATCCGAGCGCGTTGCCGCGATTGCCGACGCCGCCCTTAACCACATCGCAGCCACGGCTGGGGTGCCGGATTTGCTAGACAGGGTCGTCGTCAAGCGCACGCTCGGCCCTGCCGATTTTGCCGAGCGCTACCATGCTTGGTCGGCCGGTTCTATTGGGCCCGCGCACACGCTGCGGCAATCGGCGTTTTTGCGCGGGCGTAATGCCTCGCGCAAGGTCGATGGACTCTATTACGCAGGAGCCACCACCGTGCCGGGCGTGGGCGTGCCGATGTGTCTGATTTCGGCCGAAAACATTATTAAGCGCCTGCGCGGCGATAAATCCGCAGGGCCACTTTCGCACTAGCCCAGGCACGGCAAAAGCCGCCAACCACGCGGACTGACGGCTAGCGATGAGCCGCTACGCGCTACTTCTGTTCCGGCTTAACCAGCGGGAAAAGCACGGTTTCGCGGATGCCCAAGCCGGTCAGGGCCATCAACAGGCGGTCCATGCCCATGCCGGTGCCAGCTGTAGGAGGCATGCCCTGCTCCATTGCGGCAAGGAAGTCTTCGTCCAACACCATGGCCTCGTCATCGCCACCGGCGGCCAGGCGGGCCTGATCCTCAAAGCGCTCGCGCTGGATAACCGGGTCCACCAGCTCGGAGTAGCCGGTTGCCAGCTCGAAGCCGCGGACGTAGAGATCCCACTTCTCGGTCACGCCCGGCTTGGAACGGTGCTGACGGGTCAGCGGGGAGGTCTCAACCGGGAAGTTCTTGACAAAGATGGGGCCTTCCAGCTGGTCTTCGCACAGGACCTCCCAGATTTCCTCCACCAGCTTGCCGTGACCCCAGCCACCGTCCTTGGGGACGTCAAGGCCGATGACGTCTGCAATGCCCTTGAGCGTCTCGACGTCGGTATCGATGGTGACCTCCGGCTGGCCCGGGAACTTGCGCTGCAGGGCCTCATTGAGGGAGGGGTACATCTCGATTTCGGGCCACTCTTCGCCGCCGAAATCGAACTCGGTGCCATCTGCCAAGGTGACGGTGGTGGAGCCAAAGACGTCGCGCGCTACGGCCTGGATGGACTCGCGCGTCATGCGGGCGCAATCGTCGTAGTCGCCCCATGCAGCGTAGGTCTCGAGCATGGCGAACTCCGGCGAGTGGGAGCGGTCCACGCCCTCATTGCGGAAGTTACGGTTGATTTCGAAGACGCGGTCAATGCCGCCGACGACGGCACGCTTCAAGTACAGCTCCGGCGCAATGCGCAGGTAGAGGTCAATATCCAGCGCATTGGAGTGGGTGATAAACGGGCGAGCGGCCGCGCCACCGTGCAGGGTCTGCAGCATCGGGGTCTCGATTTCAACGAAGTCCTGGCTTTCCAGGTAGTTACGCAGCGCGCGCATGACCTTCACGCGGATCATGGCGTTCTTGCGGGCCTCTTCGCGGATAATGAGGTCGTTATAGCGCTGACGCACACGGGTATCTTCTGCCATATCGGCAAAGGACACCGGCAGCGGGCGCAGGGACTTAGCGGCCATGGTCCACTCGGAGACCATGATGGACAGCTCGCCGCGGCGGGAAGAAATTACGCGGCCGCGCACGGAGATGAAATCGCCCAAGTCAACATCGGACTTCCACGCGTCGAGGCGCTCTTTGCCTACCTCCGCTAGGGAAAGCATGGCCTGCACCTGGGTGCCATCGCCATCTTGCAGGGTGGCAAAGCACAGCTTGCCGGTATTGCGCATAAAGATAAGGCGGCCGGCAATGGCGTGGGTTACCTCGGTTTCCTCGCCTGGGGCCAGGTAGGTCACGCCTTCTTCCGTGCCCGGCTCTTCGCCCTCCGCCACTACGCGGAAATCGTGGCGCAAATCCTTCAAAGAGATGGTGCGCTCAACGGTGACCGGGTAGGCCTCTACGCCGGATTCCAGCAGGCGATCGCGCTTCTCGCGGCGGATGCGAAGCTGCTCAGGGACATCGTTTACTTCATTATTCTTCTGCTCGCTCACGTTAGCCTAGGGTAGTCGATCCCCACCGCAGCACGCGATTTAGCCCACGCCACCCTCACCCCGGAAAAGATTTACGCATAATTCACTTCACCGTCACCTCCGCGCCAACGCACAGTTACTGAGATCTCCTTATATATATGGCTGTCCCCGTGTCTAAACAATATTTTCAACCCATTTGGAGCAGTAATAATGGCGCTTAAAGGCCGCAACCTTCTCTCTAGTCTCTTTGCCTCCTCTCGTTCCAGCCTGACCTGCACCTACAAGTGCGGTAATGCTTGCTTTGGCGAGTGCGAGAACAAGTCCAATAACCCGTACTTTGCTGACCAGTTCTCCCGCCGTACCGCGCTGCGTGCGGGCAGCCTGTCCGTCGTAACCGTGGGCGGCGGTGCTGCTTTGGCGGCCTGCTCCAATCCGGATGATGCGTCTAATGAGGCTTCTTCCTCCGAGGGCAAGGGCGGCAAAACCTCTGAGGCGAACGTTGAGCTCACCTCCGCAGAGGGCATGAAGTTCGACCCAGTACAGCCAAATGAGAAGGACGAAGTGGTCATCCCGGATGGCTACGAGCAGTCCATCCTCATTGCCTGGGGCGACCCGCTGTTTGAGGACGCGCCGGAATTCGATGACAAGAACCAGACCGCCGAGGCAGCTGAGAAGCAGTTCGGCTTCAACAATGACTTTGCGGGCCTTATCGAGCACCCGGACGATGACAACCGCCTTATCTACGTCTGCTCCCACGAGTACACCACCGAGCCGCAGATGTTCCCCAACTACGATGCGGATAACCCCACCGAGGAGCAGGCCAAGATCGGCTGGGCTGGCCACGGCCACTCCATCGTGGAGGTATCTAAGGTTGGCAAGACCGGCGAGCTCAAGCGTGAGTTCGGCCCGCTAAATCGCCGCATCACCGCCACCACCGAATTCACCCTGGTGGGCCCAGCTGCCGGCTCCGATTACGTCAAGACCTCCGCCGATAAGACCGGCAAGAAGGTCAAGGGCACCCTGAATAACTGCTCCGGCGGCATCACTCCATGGAATACCATGCTCTCTGGCGAAGAGAACTTTGACCAGTACTTCGCCCACGCCAAGCTGGATGACAAGAAGGCGCAGGAGTCCCTAGAGCGCTTCGGCATGGAAGACGGCGAGTCCCAGCGCAAGTGGGAGCGCTTTGATAAGCGCTTCGACGTCTCCAAGGAGCCGAACGAGCCGAACCGCTTTGGCTGGATCGTAGAAATCAACCCGCTGGACCCGAAGTCCACCCCGGTAAAGCACACCGCGCTGGGTCGCTTCAAGCACGAGGCCGGCAACATCCACATCGCATCCGATGGCACCGTCGTGTGCTACTCCGGCGATGACTCCCGCTTCGAGTACATCTATAAGTTCATCTCCACCAAGAAGTACAAAGAAGGCGACATCGAGCACAACCTCACCATCCTGGACCACGGCACCCTGTACGTGGCCAAGGTAGAGGGCAACTCCCCAGAGGACGAGATTGACGGCTCCGGCGTGCTGCCAGAGGATGGGGCCTTCGACGGCAAGGGCGAATGGATCAAGCTGCTGACCTCCGATACGGAGAACAACAAGTTCGAGTCCCACGTTGATGGAATGTCTGCCGAAGAGGTTGCCGTCTACACCCGTGAGGCCGCCGATAAGGTGGGCGCCACCAAGATGGACCGTCCTGAGGATATGCAGGTTCACCCAGACTCCGAGAAGGTCTACGTCGCCCTGACCAACAATAAATACCGCGGCGCTACCGGAGAGAACGCCAAGAAGAACAAGGAAGAGCCGATGGAATGGGCTCCCATCAAGGAGAACAAGAACGGCTTGGTCATGGAGATTGAAGATGACCACGCTGGCGAGAAGTTCACCTGGAACCTCTTCCTGGTCTGCGGTGACCCGAAGGAGGCCAATACCTACTTCGGCGGCTTTGACAAGGAGAAGGTATCCCCGATTTCCTGCCCGGATAACCTGGCCTTCGATAGCCACGGCAACCTATGGATCTCCACCGACGGCAACGCCCTTGAGTCCAACGATGGTCTCTACGCGGTGACCACCGAAGGCGATACCCGCGGCGAGCTCAAGTGCTTCCTTACCGTTCCGGCAGGCGCTGAGACCTGCGGCCCCATCGTCACCGATGAGCGCGTGATGGTTAACGTTCAGCACCCAGGTGAAACCGATGACGCCACCTTTGAAAAGCAAACCTCCCACTGGCCAGAGGGTGGCAAGTCCACCCCACGCCCAGCAGTGGTTGTGGTGTGGAAGAAGGACGGCAACATCGGCGTCGATAAGAAGTAAGCACCACCTGGTTTAAGCACCCGCCGCGCGGCCCTCGTTCCTCCACTGGAACTGGGGCCGCGCTGTTGTTTTTCCTGCCGGCAGCATGAGGTACTGCGCCGCCTGCGCCTTCCAAGTATAAATCCACCCGCCAGTCTCCCCCACGAGCTAATACCTATGTGAGTTATGGCATACTATCCGCACGTGTGAGACACGCCACCCACTTGCCCATGAGGAGACGCACACCATGAACTCTCTAGTCCTCGCCATCATCGGCATTGCGATGATGGGCGCCGGCTATCTGCTCTATTCCAAGTTCCTTGGAAAGGGCATTTTCCGGCTATCCCCGAACTACTCCACCCCGGCCCACACCATGGAAGACGGCGTGGACTTTGTGCCCACCAATAAATACGTCCTGTGGGGCCACCACTTCACGTCCGTGGCGGGCGCCGCGCCCATCATTGGTCCGGCCGTAGCCGTCATCTGGGGCTGGGTTCCGGCGTTTCTCTGGGTCACCCTCGGCACCGTCTTCTTTGCCGGCATACACGATTTGGGTGCGCTGTGGGCATCGCAGCGCCACAAGGGCCAGTCCATCGGTACTTTGTCCGGGCGCTACATTGGCAAACGCGGCCGCAACCTCTTCCTCATCGTGATCTTCCTGCTGCTGTTGATGGTGAATGCGGCCTTCGCCGTGGTCATTTCGAACCTGCTGGTCTCCACCCCTACGGCCGTAATCCCCACGTGGGGCGCCATCGTCGTCGCGCTGCTTATCGGCCAGGCCATCTACCGCCTGAGCTGGAACCTGCCGCTTGTCTCCATCGTAGGCGTTGTCGCGCTCTACGCGTTGATGATCATCGGTGACCGCGTGCCTGTGGTCCTACCAGATACTGTCCTGGGCATCCCCGCCAACGGCGTGTGGATCATCTTGTTATTCATCTACGCTTTCATCGCTTCGCTGCTGCCGGTGTGGGTGTTGCTGCAGCCGCGCGACTACATCAACGGCCTCCAGCTCTTTGTGGGCCTGGCCATCTTGTACGGATCCTTCCTCATTACCCGCCCTTCGCTGGCCGCACCGGCGCTGCGCGATAACGTGCCGGACGGCACCCCGGGCATCTTCCCGCTACTTTTTGTCACCATCGCCTGCGGCGCTATCTCCGGCTTCCACGGCGTGGTGGCCTCCGGCACCTCGTCCAAGCAGGTGGATAAGGAAACCGATGTGCGCTTTGTGGGGTACTTCGGCGCCGTGGGCGAGGGTCTGCTCGCACTAGGCACCATCATCGCCACCACCGCGGGCTTTAAGTCTCTGCAGCAGTGGGAAGAGATCTACTCCGAGTGGAATGCAGGCGGCGTGGAGGCTTTCGTGCACGGCGGCGGCGCGCTTATGAACGAAGGCATGGGCATTCCCACGTCCCTCTCCGGCACCATCTTGGCCACCATGGCCGTGCTCTTTGCCGCTACCACCATGGACTCGGGCGTGCGCCTGCAGCGGCTAGTGGTGCAAGAAATCGGCGAGATCATGGGCGTGCGCATCAAGGCCTTGGCCGCCACCGTCATCGCGGTGGGCTTGGCCTTCGGCCTGACCTTCTCTGCCGGCACGGATGGCTCCGGTGGCATGACCATCTGGCCACTATTCGGCACCACCAACCAGCTCATGGCGGGCCTTTCCTTGGCCATTGTGGTGGTCATCCTTACCCACCTGCGCCGGCCGACGTGGCCGGTGGTCATCCCGCTCATCTTCGTTACCGCCATGTCACTGTGGGCCGCACTACTCCAGCTGAAGTCCCTATTTACCAGCCAGAACTGGCTGCTATTCTGCATGGACGTCATCATCGTGGTCGCCGCCATCTGGGTCATTGTGGAAGCCGTTGGCGCCATTTCCCGCGCCCGCAAGGAGACTCCGCTGGAATGGTCCGATGATGACCTTGACGCTCCACTGCCCGAACATGCTCGACAAGCTTAAGGCACTTGCGGCCGGGCTCAATGAGTACTACCAGGCCCCGTATCGCGCCAGCTTTGCCAAGGCCCAGCAGCAAGAAGACGATCTCTTCTTGATGCTGGTTGCCTCGGAGGCGCTCGGCATCCCCAACCCCGCCAGCTACTACACCCTGGAACTTTTGCCGTTGGTCTATGAGGATTTCCACGCCTGGCATACCCGCATGGGAATGGATAAATCCCCGCTGGAGAATATTCAATGTTGTTAGAGACCGCACCCATCATATTCTTTGGCGGCAAGGGCGGGGTGGGTAAAACTACCCTGGCCACCGCTACCGCGCTGCGCCTGTCCCGCAATCACCGCGTCTGCCTGGTGTCCACGGACCCGGCGCATAACCTGGGGCATATTTTTGGCGCCTCGCTTGGCGACGCCCCCTCAGGCCTCACCCCTACCCTGTCCGCCATCGAGATCAACCCTGCGCGCGCGACCGAGCAACACCTAGCGCAGGTAGGGAACTCGATGCGCCGCTTTATGCCCGAACACCTGCACGGTGAGGTGAAAAAGCACCTCGACCTAGCCCGGCAATCGCCCGGCACACAAGAGGCGGCGCTATTGGAACGCATAGCGGCGCTCGTAGTGGGGGAGCCGAGCTTCGACTACCTCGTCTTCGATACCGCTCCCTCTGGGCACACTTCGCGGCTGATGGCCCTGCCGGAGATCATGGCCGCCTATACCGATGGGTTACTCTCCCGGCGCGAGAAATCCGATAAATTCGGCTCGCTGGTGCGCGGGATGTCTAGCGGCAGCGGCGCAGATAATGACCCGGTGGACCGGCGCAATCAGGAAATTCGCGCCACGCTTTTCCAGCGCCGCGAGCGCTTTGCCCAGCTGCGCACCGCGCTTACTTCCCCGCGCACCGTATTCCACATTGTGCTCACCGCCGAGCGCCTGCCCGTACTGGAATCTGCTGAGTTCCATGCGGATCTTAAGAGCAACGGTGTGCGGGTGGGATCCATGCTGGTTAACCGACGCACCCCGGCCGGCCAAGGCGAGTTCTTGGCCGCCCGGCGCGCCGCCGAGGATGAGGCGCTCGCGCTCCTGCGCACCCAGCTGCCTGATACACCAGTGCGCGAGGTTCCGTGGTTGCCGGAGGAAGTGGGGACTCCGGGGGCCGTCGGCAAGCTGGCGGCATACCTCTAGCTCCACCCGCCCGCGCCGCTGTGGGCCCGGGTCTGCTAAAACCGAAACTATGACTTTGCTCACCAACGAATACCTATCCCACTTGCGCGAGGAGGCCGCGGCCGATTCCCGGCTGCGCATCGCCCGCAACGCCATCACCAATGTCGGGGCGGCGAAAGCGGCCCTAGACCGCGACCGTATTACGGCCCTCTACCCCACCACCGAGGTCAAGCTGGATAGCTTGGGCGTATCGGACCAAAAGCGCTCGGGCCGCTGCTGGATGTTCGCGGCGCTGAACGTCTTCCGCCACCGCGCGGCCAAGGAGCTCAATGTAGATAACTTCGAGTTTTCCTTCACCTACCTGCAGTATTTTGACAAGCTAGAGCGCGCCAACCTGGTGCTCAACCAGCTGCTGGATAAAAAGGGCGCTGGATGGGACGAGCGCACCGTGGCCGCGGTACTCGATCACGCCGGCGCCGATGGCGGCTGGTGGTGCTTCTTTAGCAACCTCGTAGCCAAGTACGGTGCCGTGCCTGCCGAGGTTATGCCGGAGGTACGCTCGTCTGGAAATACCGCGGAGATGAACCGCGATCTTGCTACCGTGGTACGCCGCGCCGCCGCACAGGACGGACCGCGCGAAGAAATCCTCAGCCAGGCACGCACCGATTTCCACCGGATCCTGGCCATCCACCTGGGCACCCCGCCGGAGGAATTTACCTGGGCGTATCGCACCAAGGACGAGCAATTCGTGCGCCTGCACTCCACCCCGCGCGAGTTTGCGGAAAAGTATCTGCCGAACTTGGACGAGTACGTGGTACTGGCCGATGACCCCCGCTCCACTAACCCCAAGCATCGAGTATTCAGCAGCGCCTATGAAACCAATGTCCTGGGCGGAGCACCGCAGGAGTACGTGAACGCAACCGTGAAAGAGCTCAAGGAGACCGCCAAGCGCAGCCTAGCGGCCGGCGAGCCGGTGTGGTTTAGCTGCGATGTCAACCGCCAGTTCTCCTTCCTCAACGGCGTTTGGGATGAAGGCCTAGTGGATACTGATGGCCTCTACGGCATCGATTCCTCCATGAGCAAGGAGGAGCGTTTTACCTCCGGCGAGACCGCACCTACCCACGCGATGGTCCTCACCGGCATCGATGGTGACCGCGCCTGGCGCGTGGAAAACTCCTGGGGCTCCAAGCCACCGCGCAAGGAAGACGGCGAAGATGTGCCAGGCAAGGGCTTTGCCACCATGGCCGATGCCTGGTTTGACCAGAACGTCTTCCACATCGCCGTGCGCAAGGAGCACCTGAGCGACGAGCTGGCCGAGGCGCTTTCCACCGAACCGATTGAGCTTCCCCTCTGGGACCGGATGAACTAAGGAGAATCGAGAAATGACAGAGATTAACCCGAACGAGGTTCATGCCGCCACTGCCGAGCTCACCAGCGATGCCGCGCTGCGCCTGGTGCGCAATGGGGTGGCTCAGGAGGGCGTCGACAAGCTCAGCCTCGACCGTGAGCAACTACGCAGCCTCACCCCCGTGACCAGCCATAAGCTAGATTCCTGGGGCGTGGCCGACCAGAAGGCTTCGGGCCGCTGCTGGATTTTTGCCGGCCTCAATTCCCTGCGCGGCGGCCTGATGGACAAGGCCAAGCTCAAGGATTTTGAGCTTTCCCAGACCTATATTTACTTCTTTGACAAGCTGGAAAAGGCCAATTGGTTCCTTACCGCCATGGCTGAGCTCAAGGACCGCGATATTACGGACCGCACCGTAACCAAGCTCATGGATGATCCCATCGATGACGGCGGTCAATGGTCCATGTTCGTCGCCCTAGTGGAAAAATACGGCGTCGTGCCGCAGTACGCCATGCCGGAGACCGCGTCTTCCGAGGCCACCGCGATGCTTAACCGCAACCTGCAGACCGTGCTGCGCCGCGCCGCCCACCAGATCCGCAGCGGCGAAGAGGGCGCGCATAAGCAGGCGCTTGCCGACGTCTACCGGATCCTCACCGCCAACCTTGGCCTGCCACCCGAGGACTTTGTATGGCAGTATCGCGATAAAGACGATGAGTTCCACCGCGCGGGCACCTATACCCCACAGGAGTTTGCCCAGGAATACCTGCCTGCGGACCTAGGCGAGTACGTATGCGTGGTCAACGATCCGCGCAATGCCTATGGCGAGCTCTACACCGTGGAGTATCTGGGCAACGTGGCTGGAAAGCGCGTGACCTATTTAAACGCGCCTGTGGAGGTGCTGCGCGATGCCGCGCGTGCCTCCATCGAGGATGGTCAGCCGGTTTGGTTCGGCTGCGATACCGACCCGCAATCCGATGATGAGCACGGCGTGTGGGCCAAGCACCTGCACGATTATGAGGCCTTCTACGGCGTAGAGATGGATCTGGACAAGGCGCAGCGTTTGCGCCTGCACGAGTCCATGATGACCCACGCGATGGTCTTTACCGGCGCCGATATCGCAGACGACGGCACCGTCAATCGCTGGCGCGTGGAGAATTCCTGGGGTCCAAAGAAAGCCGATAAGGGCTTTTGGACCATGGCCGATGACTGGTTCGACGAGTTCGTCTTCGAAATCGCCGTGCACCCCTCCCGCCTGCCGGAACAATACCAAGCGGCGTTGCAGTCCGAGTCCGTGACCACCCTGCCGGCCTGGGATCCGATGGGAGCGTTGGCGCGTTAAGACTGCGGCGCGCTAAGACTGCGGCGTGCCAAGGCGGCGCACATAGAGCATGCACACCAAGTCGCGGTCCTCGTTGACCGCGATGGTGCGCTCGCCCACCTGAGTGAAACCGCGGCTGTCATAGAACTGATAAGTGCAGCCGTCATCGGTAAACAAATAGACATTCTTTCCCTCGTGACGGGCTTCGAAGGCCTCGAGCAGGGCCGTGCCCACGCCGCTCACGCCGGAATTGGGATCCGCGACGAGGAAGCCGATTTCGCCATCAATGGGGTGCTTACCCAAGTACTTGAGCAGCATGTCCTGATTGGCGGCATCGTAATCATCACGGTGCCCGCCTGGGCGCAGGTTGTTGAAGATTTCCACCGCGCGGACATAAGCCTTGCGCCACCACGGATATGGCAGCGCGGGCTTGCCCTTCATGGAGGCCATCAGCACGCCGAGGAAGCGGTCGCCATCGTAAGCGGCCAAGATATCGGTGGCCTTGGCGCGTTCTAAATCCCAAAAGTAACGGCCGTAGGCGCGCTCAAAGCGCGGGTTCTTCACAAACCAGTGCAAGTGCATGCCCTCGATAGCGAAGGAAATGGCTTGGGGCTCATCGCGCGGGTCAAGGTCGCGGATCTGGATATCGGTCATTAGTCCTCCGATGGCTGCTGGGAAGCGGTATCTTGCGCGCGCTTTAGCGCGCGTTGTTGCTCGCGCTCGAGCTCGGCCTTGGCTTCGTGCTCTTCAATATTATTAAAGCCGATTCCCAGCGGCAGGCCCACATTATCGATGAGCCGGACGCCGCCGATTGTCGCGGCGACGAGCAAGCGAGCATCACCCTCCTCGGGAGGGGTGCCGAGGTCGCGACCGCGCACCTCGAGGTAGTCCGGCTCAACGCCTGCTGCACGCAGGACTTCCGAGGCGACCTCGCGGACTTTCTCCGCACCGGCTTCGGCGGCATGCGCGCCGGCGGTCAGCGCGGCGGATAGGGCCGCTGCCTGGTCACGGGATCCGGCCGGGACGTTGGTATTGCGCAGGCTCATCACCACGCCATCGGGCATGCGCACTGCTGGCACACCCTGCACGCGCACGCCTAAGTGGAAGTCTTGGACCGCGTGGTGGATAGCGAGGAGGAGCTCATAGTCTTTTTCGCCGAGGAGGACGTCGGTAGGCGAAAGCGTCAGGATGAGCGCAAGGTACAGGGAGAGGTCCTCGCTGAGATCCGGCTCGAGGGCGCTCGCGGCGTCGACCGGAGCCACGGCGATCCGGCGGCCGTGTGGCCACAAGGAATCTGTTGAGTAATTCCAGGCAATGTCCACGCCCTCGGCGCGCAGGAGCTCAAGGTCCTCCTCGTGTGGAGACTGCAGGGCCACGACGGTAACCGCGCCGCGGATGTGCTTGGCCGCGCGCACCAGCGCGATATGGCCGGCGTGCACGCCGTTGGTCAGCGGTACGAAAGCCACCGGACGGCCAGTCTTATGAAAGGCGCTGCCAACCATACGGATGCGCTCAATCTCACTGATGACGGTGGCATTTCCCAGCTCTAGGCTCATCGGCTCTCCTCTTGTAGGGCCCACATTTCCAGCTCCTCGCGGCCGTCCACCTCTCCTAGGCGGCGGGCAACCTCCACGTAGCTGCGGCGCAGTCCGGGGTCGGTGGCACCGCGATAGGCGGCGATGATTTCTTCGGTGTCCATATCCTCACCCACCAGGGGTGGCTCTTCTGAGGGCGAGAGGAAATGAGCATCAACTGCAGCAGAGATATGCAAGCGCCGAAGCATTTCGGCGTAGTAGGCGCGGGCAGCGAAGGGGGCACGTTCGGCGTCGGAAAGCGCTACGGTTTCTGCGCGAAACTCGGCGATATTAAGTTCCACGACGGTCTCGCCCAGCTCATCCAGGGTGGTCACCGCCCAGCGCTTAAGCGTAAATGGAGCGAGCGCCGCGACAACGCAGCCGTGGGTTTCCAATGGATCCAATACCTGCACTCCGCGCGAAAGGCAGGTGTGGAAAACGATTAATCCGCGATGTACGTATGGCTCAAGCAACTCCACGGTAGCTTCCAGGCGGGAATCGCCCACGGCGATAATGAGAGTTTCGAAGGAAGAAAGCTCGGCCGGATCCGAGAGCATCTGCACCTCATGGCCGGCGCTTTCCATGGCATTGGCCAAGGTAAAGCCGGCCAGGCTCCGGCCGAACAGAGCTACCCGCATGCGTGGCGGGCGCATTTATTTATCCTTCTTTTTCTTTGCCTGGGCCAAAAGCTCGGCCACAGACACCGCGCCCTCACGCTTATCGTCGCTGCGGCGGCGGCCGCGGGAATCGGGCTCATCGGCCGCGGCGCGGTGATGCGCGCGGCCCGCCTTCTGGCGCACCGGCTCGGACTTTTCTGGGGCTACGTGCTGGCCGGACCCTGGGTACTCCGCGCGTTCATCGCGCTGTGGTGCCGGCTGCTGCGGAATGTCCTGGGTCTCATCATTGGCCTTGGTGGCAGCCTCTGGCTTGCGGTGGCTGCCATGGTGCTCGCTGGAGGCGGACGTGCGGGTATTCTTCAGGGAATCATCGCCGCCGGTATCCCAGCGCACGGCCTGGAAGCCACCAGTATTGAAGGTGGAGGCACCAGAAGGCTTGCCGGAGGTACGCTGCGCGCGGGTCTTTTCGCTGATGATGTCATTGAGCGGGTTGGACTCGGCGTGAGCCGCGGACGGCTGGTTACCCAAGCGGCCGGCGATAGCATCGGCGGACGGGGCGCCGGAAGAGGACTGGGTGAAGTCCACATTGCCTTCCTCAGAGCCAGGGCGAGCAGCGGCCGCAGTCTGGGCCTCGAGCTGCATGATGCGGCGCGCCTCGGCGTGCAGAGCGGCCGGTTCATAGGTGAAGTTCTGGCCGGAAAGATCCTCGATCTGCTTGCGGATGGAAGCCAGCTCGGTGCGGATTTCATCCAGCAGTTCCTGATCCGGCAGCGGCTGGCCATCGACTGTGCGGGCCTGCTTGAGCTCGGCGCGGTGAGCACGCTCCTGCAGCTCCAGCTTGGTCACGGACTCCTCGGCCTGGCGGCGGTAGCGCATCACTAGGAAGAAGCCAAGCACAGCGGCCCACAGGGCAGCAATGAGGGCGATCTTGAGCGCGGCGGCAGAGCCGGAAATCAGCATGACGATGCTGGCCACCACGGCCAGCCCCACGAGGACGATAAGGCCGATCTGGCCCAAGTCCGGCTTGGTCGTCTTGGCGGAAGTATTGCTAGAAGAAGAGCGCGGCTCAGTCATGCTCACTAATGTACCGCTTGAACCCCATCTGGTGGGGGCGGGGTCTCGCAGTGTCGCTCTAGCCGCAGGCCAGCCGCAGACATCGCGAGTCCACCGAGCGCGGAGGCAATGACCCCCACGAGGTCATCGGAAGCCGCCGCGAGCGTGCCGGCATTGGGGATGACGTAGACGGCAATGCCGGCATAGATGCCGCCCACGATGGAACCCGTCCATGCCGAGGCTTTTCCTACCAGCATGAACTGCGTGATGGTCATGGGGTTGAGCTGCGAATTATCCAGGCCAATGCCATGCTCATCCTCGGTGGCTTGGTCCACCTTCCAGGTCAGCGCCACACAGATGACGGCCATAAGCCACAGCGTGGCCGAGACCGTTACCGGGATTTGCAGCATGGAGCCATAAAAGCGCGTGGTGAGGATGGCCGCGGCGGCGGCAAAGAAGACCCCGGTGCCGATGAGGGCACCCAGCGAGGTCCGTGTCATAGCTCCTCCATCATGCCCAGCCGGCGAATCTCGGCGCGCTCCTTCGGGTCGAGTGCTGCTACCCGCTTGGCGACGCCCTCCCCACTCAACCTAGCACCACCATCGGCCGCCAACCACGGAATCAGCACGAAGGCACGCTCGTGGGCATAAGGATGCGGGACGATAAGCTCTGGGTCGTCGGAGGTATAGCCCTCGATATCAATGATGTCGACATCCAGCGTGCGCGGGCCCCAGTGGCGCACGCGGACACGCTCGGCAGCCTCTTCGAGCTTCTGCCCACGGCGCAGGAGTTCCTTCGGAGTCTCCTCGACGTCCACGATGAGCACCGCGTTGAGGAATTCGTCTTGGTCCGTCACGCCCCACGGCGGGGTGGCATAGACGGGCGAAGCGGCAACGATCTCGCTGGCAAACTCGTTGAATACCGTGCGCAAAAGCTCCACGCGGTCATCCATATTGGAGCCGATGGAGAGCACCGCGCGCATTAGAGAGTCCTCGCGTGCTTGCGGGAGCGGCGGGCGACCACGGCGACGTCGGCAAAAGTGCGCGGAATCGGCGCCTTCGGCTTGTGCAGGGTGACCTCCACGGCATGCAGGCCATCGAAGGTCTCCATGATGGTATCGGCCACCTCGCTGGCGACGGTCTCGATAAGGTCGCGGGCGGGGCCCTCGATGATTGTGGCGGCGACGTCGGCAAGCTCGGCGTAATTGATGGTCTTGGTCAGATCATCGGTGGCGGCGGCCTCTGCGAACTCCGACCAGCAGGTGATGTCCACGATGAAGGGTTGGCCGGTGCGCTTTTCTTCGTCGAAAACGCCGTGGTAGCCAAAGCATTCTAGGCCGGTGAGCTCGATGCGGTCTGCCATGTTTTACTCCTCAGGGTTGCGCGGTAGGGCGGTGGATTTCATGGTTCCATTGCCATCGGCACCATTGCTATAGCTGCCGCTGGCGTTGACCCCGCCCGTGTAGTCATTGCCGGCGTTCCAAGCAGCGGCCACATCGACGGCGTCGCGCGAGACAGCGACCTCGTGCACGCGCACGCCCCACGCGCCCATCTGGGCGGAAATGGCGGTCACGGCCACGGTAGCGGGATCGGCCAGCAGCGGGCTGGACTCCACGCCACGGTCCTCCCGGATGGCGGCAAGGAAGCGCTTGCGCGAGGCACCCACCAGCACCGGGAATTCAGCGTCGAGAAACTCCGGCAGAGCCTTGAGCAGCGCCCAGTTATCCTGCGGGGTTTTGGCAAAGCCCAAGCCCGGATCGAGCACGATATTATCGCGGCGTACGCCAGCCGTCAGCGCATTATTCGCCAGGCGCTCGAGGGTCTCATGCACATCGCGCACCACATCGCCACCGTGGTCGGCGCTACCGGCCGCGGAGCCAAAGGCGCCTTCCTGCAGCGTGCGCCAGTGCATCAGGCACACGGGCACGCCAGCCTCAGCCATCGCGCGATACATCTCCGGATCAGCCCGGCCACCGGAGACGTCATTAATCATGTCCACACCGGCCGCTGCCGCCGCGCGGGCCACCGAGGCCCGCATCGTATCCACGGAAGTGCGGATGCCCAGCTCGCTCAGCGCCTTAATGACGGGAACCACGCGGCGCTTTTCGATGTCCGCTTCTACCCGCACCGCACCCGGCCGGGTGGACTCACCACCGACGTCAATCATGTCCGCGCCCTGCGCCACGAGTTCGCGGGCGTGGTTGATGGCGGCATCGACGTCCAACCACTTACCGCCATCGGAGTAGGAATCCTCCGTGACGTTGACGATGCCCATCACCAGCGTGCGTTGGGCAATGGTCAGATCCGATACCGAGGTTGCCTGCTGCATGGCGTGCTCCTTCTCGCTTTCGTGGTAACCGGGGGACTTAGCTGCGAATCAGGCTGAGCACCTCGGCGCGGGAGGCGGCATTATTTTTGAAGCCGCCGCGCACCGCGGAGGTGGTCGTCGTCGCCCCCGGCTTGCGGATGCCGCGCATGGCCATGCACAAGTGCTCACACTCAATTACCACGATGACGGACTGCGCACCGAGGACCTCCACCAAGGCGTCCGCTACCTGCTGGGTAAGGCGCTCTTGGACTTGGGGGCGCTTAGCGTACATATCCGCCAAGCGGGCGAGCTTACTCAAACCGGTGACGTGGCCGTCTTTGCCCGGGATGTAGCCAATATGCGCCACGCCGTAGAACGGCACCAAGTGGTGCTCGCAGGTGGAATAGATGGGGATATCACGCACCAGAACTAATTCTTGGTGGTCCTCGGCGAAGGTTTTGTGCAGGACCTCGGTGGGGTCCTCGTGCAGGCCGGCAAAGACCTCGCGGTAGGCGCGGGCCACGCGGGCCGGGGTTTCGCGCAAGCCCTCGCGGTCAGGGTCCTCCCCTACCGCAAGGAGCAGCTCACGCACCGCTGCCTCCGCTCGGTCTTGGTCGAAGGCGGCGCGAGCGGGAATGTGATTATCAGGCATTAGTTATCTTCTTGCTTGTCGTCCTCGCGCGCATAGGGGTTCTTGCGGCGATCCTTTTCGTCCCAGCCAGGGGTAAACCACTGGCTGGTATCAGCGTCCTGCTCTGCACCGGCATCCGGCTTGTGGTGCTTTCCACCACCGGTAGCGGGGCGTGCGGCCGGACGGGCGGTTGGCTCGGAAGCCGGGGCAAACTGGGCGTCGCGAGCCTGCTGGTCAGACTGGGCCGGCGTGGAGTCCGCGGATTCCTTCGCGGGACCGCTGCCCAGCTCGCGGGCGGTATCCGGGTCGACGTAATCGCCGGCGTGCTGCCCAAAGTTGAAGCCCACCTCACCCTTCGGCTCTTCGCCGGCGAGGCGGCGCTCGCGGGCGGCCCGGGAGGCGTCAAGAAGCGTCATGCGCTTTGGCAGCTTCTCGCCGCGCTCCTTCGCCAGCTCGACCGGGGTCTTCACTGGGACGTAGCCAATCTGGCGCGGGAAGCGATCGTCTTCACCCGGGAAGACGTCGAAGGCCTCGCGCGGCTCGATGCCGTCGAAGATGCGCTCCAGGTCAGGGCGGCGCAGGGTTTCCTTCTCCAGCAGGGCCTCGGCCAACTTGTCCAGGTAGTAACGGTTATTGCGCAAGATGTCATAGGCCTGCTCGTGCGCGCGCTCGAGCAGGTAGCGCATCTGCTCATCAATCTTTGAAGCAACTTCATCGGAGTAATCGATGGAGCCGCCGCCACCCATCTGGCTGAAGGGGTCACCCTGCTCCTTGCCGTACTTTACGGTGCCCAAGTCCGGGGAGAAGCCGTACTCGGTGAGCATGGAACGAGCGATCTTGGTGGCGTTTTCAATATCGGAAGACGCACCAGTGGTCGGAGCACCGAAGACCAGCTCCTCGGCCGCTCGGCCACCCATGGCAAAGACCAACCGGGAGAAGAGCTCGTCGCGAGTGTACATGCCCTTGTCGTCTTCCTGGGAGGTCATGGCGTGGCCGCCGGTGCGGCCGCGGGCCAGGATGGTGACCTTGTACACGCGCTCAATATCCTTGAGCGCCCACGCAGAAAGCGTGTGTCCGCCCTCGTGGTAAGCGGTGACCTTCTTCTCGTGCTCGGAGATGATCTTGCCCTGGCGGCGCGGGCCGCCCACGACGCGGTCGGTGGCCTCTTCCAAGGCGTCATAGGTAATGACGTTGCCGCCGATGCGGGCGGTAAGCAAAGCGGCCTCGTTGAGTACATTGGCCAGGTCCGCGCCGGACATGCCGGCGGTGCGCTTGGCCAGCTGCGCTACGTCAACCTCTTCTGCCAGTGGCTTATTCTTTGCATGCACGCGCAGGATCTCCTCGCGGCCGGCAAGATCCGGGTTGGTGACCGGAATCTGGCGGTCGAAGCGGCCCGGGCGCAGCAGCGCCGGATCGAGGATATCCGGGCGGTTGGTGGCGGCAATGAGGATTACGCCTTCGCGGTCACCAAAGCCATCCATTTCTACCAGGAGCTGGTTGAGGGTCTGCTCGCGCTCATCGTGGCCTCCGCCGGTACCGGAACCGCGCTGGCGGCCCACGGCGTCAATCTCGTCCACGAAGATAATGCAGGGGCTATTTTCCTTCGCCTGCTTGAATAGGTCGCGCACGCGGGAGGCACCCACGCCGACGAACATTTCCACAAAGTCAGAACCGGAGATGGAATAGAACGGCACGCCGGCCTCGCCGGCCACAGCGCGGGCAAGCAAGGTTTTACCAGTACCCGGAGGGCCGTAAAGCAGCACGCCGCGCGGGATCTTGGCACCTAGTTCGTGGTAGCGGGTGGGGTCTTCCAGGAAGTCCTTGATTTCCTGCAGCTCATCCACGGCTTCGTCCGCGCCGGCCACATCCGCAAAGGTATTGGTCGGCATATCCTTGGTCAATTCCTTGGCCTTGGAACCGCCGATGCCAAACATTCCGCCAGCACCCTGCTGCATGCGAGACATGAGCCAGAAGAGCACGCCGAAGAGGATGATCATCGGCAGCAGCATGCTGAGCATGGAGCCCAAGAAGGATTCCTGCGTGACATTGGTCTGGTACTTCTCGGCGCCGGAATCCTTGACGGCGTTAAAGACCTGCTCAGAGGCGCGGGCCGGGTACTTGGCCACGATCTCCTGCACACCGTCGCGCTCGTCTACCGTGATTTCATCCTTGAGCTTGATGCGCAGGCGCTGCTCGCGGTCATCGATTTCCACCTCATCGACGTTTTTGTCTTTGAGCTGGGTCAGCGCAACCGAGGTATCCGCTTGCACGTAGCCGCGGGCATCGTTGCTAAAGAAGGTAAAGGCGTACAGCGCGATAAGGATGAGGGCCGCAATCCCGCCGTAGCGAAGAATCTTATTGTTTTTCATTACTGCGCGATTTTAGTTGGTGGTATAGACATCGGGGTGGAGGGTGCCCACGTAGGGGAGATCGCGGTAGCGTTCCGCATAGTCCAAGCCATAGCCGATGACGAATTCATTCGGGATATCAAAGCCCACATCCAGCAGATCAATATCAGCCTTGACTACTTCGGGCTTGCGCAGCAGGGTGACCACATTCAGCGAAGCCGGGCTGCGGCCTTCCAAGTTGCGGATGAGCCACGACAGGGTGAGGCCGGAATCGATGATGTCTTCCACGATGAGCACGTTGCGCCCGGCAATATCGCGGTCTAGGTCCTTCAAAATGCGCACCACACCGGAAGAAGAAGTGGAGGCGCCGTAGGAGGATACGGCCATAAACTCCAGCTCGGAGGGGATAGATAGCTTGCGCGCAAAGTCCGTGAGGAAGAATGCGGCGCCCTTGAGCACGCAGACCAACAGCAGGTCGTGCTCAGAGTCGGCATACTTTTCCGAGACCATATCCGCGAGTTCTTGGACGCGGTTTTGCAGTTCCTCTTCTCCAATGAGGATTGCTTCTACATCGTCACCGTAGCGGTTTGCGGGAACGGCGAAGTCTTTCTTGTCGTGCACGTGTGCGCTCCTTTAATGACCAGACAATAGTGCCAGTTTGCCACCTATACGGGCTACTTCCAACCTCTGCCCCACCTGCCGCGCCGATCGCACGGCCACCGGCCCTTGCCCGTGCCAGTGGGTGCACAGCTTGCCGACGTCCCCCACTGCCCTCCTTGTCACTTCTACCCCCTCACTGACCAGCCACGCCGCGATTGCCCGCCGGCGCCGCGGTTCCGCCATCGCCGCCAGCTCGGCGCAGTCGGTGGTGGGTGGGGTACGCAGGGTGGCGTCGTCAAGCGCGGCGTCACCTGCTGCTTGCGCCAGCGCTGGCACCGCGTCCCCGCCGATGATGCGGCTCAACTGCGGAATGACCTCGCGGCGCAGCGCCACGCGGCGGAAATTCGTGTCCGCATTCTGCGGATCCTGCCACGCCGAAAGGCACAGCTCCGCGCAAGCGCCCTCGGTATCGGCCCGGCGCACGTTCAGCAGCGGCCGCACCACGCGGGCGCCTTCCACCTCGCTGCGCTCGCTCATGCCGGTCACCCGCCCACGCAGCGCGCCGAGCAGCAGCGTCTCCGCCTGGTCATCGGCCGTATGCGCCACGGCTACCTCTAAGCCTTCGTCCGCGCACGCGGCGGCCAGTGCCCGATACCGCGCCGCCCGCGCGGCCGCCTCCATCGACTTCTGGCCCGTTGCGCCGGCCTCAACGTCCAGCACTCGCGCTCGCGCGCCTAGCTTTCGCGCCTGTTCAGCCGCGCGCTCGGCCTGCGCCCGCGATCCATCCTGCAACCCGTGGTCCACACACAGCGCGAGCACGTCGTGACCCTCCGCCACGAGCGCGGCCATAAGCGCCAGCGAGTCCGCGCCCCCGGACAGCCCCACCGCCACTGCGTGGTCAAGGCCAGCGGCGCGCACGCCGCGCCGACAAGCCAGAAAATGCGGCGAAACCCGCGGCCAAAAAGGCTTTTTAGAACTCATGCAGTGCAGAAGCCAACGCGTCTTGAGCCTTGCGGGCGGCCAAAATATCGCCGTCATTCACAAGGAAGGCAAAGGCATATACGCGCCCGGAATTACCCTGCGCGGTGCCGGCCAAGGCCGAGACCCCAGTCAGCGTACCCGTCTTGGCGCGCACATAGCCCTTGGCCGCGGAATCGCCGTAGCGCTCGTACAGCGTGCCATCGCCGCCGGCCACCGGCAGGTAGGACACCAGCGGGCGCAGACGCGGATCATTGACCGCGCCATTAATGAGCTGCGTCAACAGCCCGGCCGTGAGCCGATTGTCTACCGAGAGCCCGGAATTGTCCTTAATATCCACGCCGTCGACGTCGAATCCTTGCTCCCGTAAAACCTCGAGCGTGGCTTGCGTAGCGCCTTCAAAGCTCGCCTCCTTGCCGCGCGAAACCGCCAGCTCACGCGCAATGGCCTCGGCCATGACGTTATCGGTATGGCGCACCATTTCACGGGCGCGGTCCGCTAGCGGCGGCGAATCCACGCTCGCCACCTCTTGCGCGTTCTCCGCGACGGAGCCCATGCCTACCTTGCCCGCGCCGAGGCGATCGCCTAGCTGCTTAGCGACGTCCAAAGCAGGCTCATGACTCCTCGGCACATCCCCCGTCGTCGCGCCCAGGCGACCGCCGTAGAGCATGGCCGGTTCCATCGGCGCGACGAAGCCGCCGTCCACGTTCTCCGGATCCCAGCCCGGGGCCTGCGCCTCGCCGGACCACACAGAGGTATCGATGTAGACACCATCGACCTGCTCGACGTTCTTCGAAATCTGCTCGGCTAAATCATCGAGCTGTTCGTGCGTCATCCACACATCGCCCGCGGCCTTGATGACCACGTTCTTTTCGTTCGACCCGCGGTAGACCTTGGTGGTGATTTTCTCATTCTCATCCAGCGCTAACGTCGCTGCCGCAGTGGTGAGGACCTTCGTGGACGAGGCCGGGGTAAGCCGCTTATCCGCGTCGCGCTGCCACACCACGCCGCCGGTTTCGGTATCGATGACCTCGCCGCCGAACGTGGCAAGGTCCTTATTCTTAGCGAGCTCATCCAGCTTCGCGCTCAGCGCATCCAGGTCCACCTCGCCCGGCTCTGCTGCGCTCAACGGCTCCTCAGGAGCCTCGACCGCCTGCGCCTCTCCGTGCGAGAGATCGCCGTATTCGCGCTGAAGGGTAACGCCCAGCGCAGCCGTACCTCCGACCGCTGCCGCTACCACGAGCGCGGTCGCTGACCACCAAACATGCTTTGCTTTCATTGCCTTTAACCCTAGCGCGAATCCGCAACGCGCTAGACTATGGGCAGTAATTGATACCCAATCCCCCATGGAGGACATCGCTGTGAGCGTTGAAGTAACCATTGAAATCCCGAAGGGCTCCCGCAACAAGTACGAGGTTGACCACGAGTCCGGCAAGGTCTACCTCGACCGTTACCTGTTCACCCCGATGGCTTACCCGGCTGACTACGGCTTCATCGACCACACCCTGGGCGAGGATGGCGACCCGCTCGACGCCCTGGTCATCCTGCCGGAGCCGGTCTTCCCGGGCGTAGTCGTTGAGGCCCGCATCGTCGGCGTCTTCAAGATGACCGACGAGGCCGGCGGCGACGACAAGCTGCTCGCCGTCATCGATGACCCGCGCTGGGAGCGCTACCAGGACATCGACGATGTGGAGCAGCACATCAAGGATGAAATCGAGCACTTCTTCGTCCACTACAAGGACCTGGAGCCGAATAAGGAAGTCACCGGCTCCGGCTGGGGCGACAAAGCCGAGGCAGAGAAGATCCTCGACGAGGCAAAGGCTCGCTTCAAGTAAAACTTCTGGGCGCGGGCCCCGCGGGCTCCCCTTAGGGCGTTTCGATCAAATAGCACTGCGAAAGCGACTGTTTTCAAGGCCGTATTTGATCGAAACGCCCCCTTTTTGTCTTTTTCACACCAGCAAGGCCCTCCCCGCGACACAATCCCGTCCGCGCAGTACAATTCGATCACATAGCAGGCCGAAATCACCGGTCTCGGGGGACCTAATTGATCGAAATGAACGCCTAGGGGTGGGCGCATGAGAATCTTCACCACGCGCACGGCCGCGCGCCGCGCTATCGACAACCAAGCCGTGAGAATCTGCCACGGCCTCTATACCGAAGGCAAGCCCTCGCCGCGCGAACTCGCGGAAATCGTCTCCCGCCGCTGGCCCGATTCGGCGCTCGACGGCTACTCGTGCGCCCACCACTACCTCGGCCACGCTTTAAGTTTCCCACTCCATTTCCTGCGCGCGGGAACGATGGCCTCTAGTCCGCACTTCCGCAGCCGCCGCGCCCGTCCGAAGGCGCTGGGCCAGCTCAATGGCATTAACGTGTGCAATCCGCTGCAGGCCACAGAAATCATGGCGGAGGAAGACGCCGTCGCCTTCCTCGAGGCCTGCTTTGCCGGCCAGTACGGCGCCTCGCAGATGGAGGGCCACATGCTTGATTTTCAGCGCTTCCCGCAGCACACCCGACGCATCCTGGAAAACACCATCCTCGGCGCTGATAGCGTCCCCGAGCGCAACCTCACCCGCGCGCTTCGGCCCCATGTCACCGTGCACAACAACAGATACATTGGACCTTACCGCTGGGACTTACTCTTGAAGAAGCACAAGGTAGCCATAGAGGTCGATGGTTACGCCTACCACCAGGGCGAGAACCGGCAACGCTTCGAAATTGACCGTCAGAAGCTTAACGACGCCGTCCAAAGAGGCTACAAACCCCTCCACTTCACCGCCGCCACAATCGAGCACCACCTCGACGTAGCCGTAAACCAGGTACTCGCCATTATTCGGGGGAAGGGCGAGCATATAAACCCACCTTGGCAGTGGCACCACTACTGGCGGTTCCAGCGCTAGCGCTGGGACACGCGGAGCAGCATAAGGCCCTATGCGTGACTAGGGTATGAGGCATGAAAAACGTTCAACCAACTGAAGTACCAGAAGGCGCACAGCTCATTGATGTCCGCGAGAATGATGAGTGGGCAGTGGAGCGCGCGAAGGGCGCGACCCATATCCCAATGAGCGAGATTACGGGTCGCATCCAGGAAATCGATCCGGACAAGGATATTTACGTCATCTGCCACGCGGGCGGCCGCAGTATGCAGGTCTGCCAGTATCTGGAGCATGCGCTGGGCTGGGACACCATTAACGTCGATGGCGGCACGGATAAGTGGAAGGCTGCCGGGCTCGCCATCGAAACGGATTAATTGGCCTTAACCAATCTTTTGGGATTATTATGATGGTATGGCTTCCACGAATAATTCTGTAATCCCAACTGCCCTACTCGAATCACCGTCGTTCCAGCTGGAGCGCCTCCGCCGCCGCACCCGCGACGGCGTCGAGGCCGCCCTGCAGACCAAGCAGACGACGCTGCGCGAGTACTGGGTCCTTACCTGCCTGGTGGACGCGGATGCCGCGTCGCAGTCCTACCTCTCCGAGACCCTTGCCATTGATGCTTCTGACATGGTGCGTCTTATCGACGCCCTCGAGGACCGCGGCTGGGCCAAGCGCGAGCGCGATCCGAAGGATCGCCGCCGCCAGATCGTCGCGTCCACCAAGAAGGGCGCGAAGGTCCACAAGGACCTAGCGGAGCTTGTTGCCACTGCTGAGGACGAGGCCTTGGATGAGTCCACCAATAAGCAGCTCAAGCACCTGCGAAAGTTGGCCAAGTCCATCATTGCCGCAGACGAAGACGAGGCATAAATGGCGGGCCCCGAATCATTCGTCCCGCAGCAGTACCTTCTAGGTAGCGCGGCGCCGCGGCCGCGCACGCTGTGGGACATCATCACCACCACCGCGGAAATGCACCCAGATGCCGCCGCGCTGGACGACGGCGAAATCATCACCTACTCCGAGCTCATCCACGAAGTCGAGCTGTGGGCCACCGAGCTGTACGCTAATGGCGTGCGCCGGGGCGATCGCATCGGCATTCGGATGACCTCCGGCAAGCGCGAGCTCTACCTCGCCATTTTGGCGACCCTGGCGGCAGGCGCGGCCTACGTGCCTGTCGACGCCGATGACCCAGACGAGCGCGCCGAGATGGTCTTCGGCGAGGCCGATATCGATGGCGTCTTTACGGACGAGGGCTTCCGCTTCCTGCGCGACTCCGCGCGCCCGGACGCCCCCGACAGGTCCGCCGAGGAGCCGGCCGAGAACCCCAATGCCCCGCGCCCCGAAGACACCGCGTGGATCATTTTCACTTCCGGTTCTACCGGCAAGCCGAAGGGCGTGGCCGTGAGCCACCGCTCCGCGGCTGCCTTCGTGGATGCCGAGGCCAGCCTCTTTTTGGTCAATCACCCGCACGGGCCACTCGGCCCGGAGGATCGTGTGCTCGCCGGGCTGTCCGTCGCCTTCGATGCCTCCTGCGAGGAAATGTGGCTGGCCTGGGGCCACGGTGGCTGCTTAGTCCCGGCGCCGCGATCCCTGGTGCGCTCCGGCATGGATTTGGGCCCGTGGCTCATCCGCCGCGATATCACCGTCGTGTCCACCGTGCCTACCCTGGCGGGCCTGTGGCCGGCCGAGGCGCTGGATAATATCCGCCTGCTTATCGTCGGTGGCGAGGCCTGCTCGCAGGAGTTGGTGGACCGCCTGGCCACCGAGGACCGCGAGATGTGGAATACCTACGGCCCCACCGAGGCCACCGTCGTCGCCTGTGCGCAGCAGATGCTGCCGGGCCGGCCGGTGTCCATTGGCTTGCCGTTGAATGGGTGGGACCTGGTGGTCGTCGATAAGCAAGGCATGCCAGTGGAAGTGGGCGGCGTCGGCGAGCTGGTGATCGGCGGCGTGGGACTCGCGTCCTACCTGGATCCAGCCAAGGACGCGGAGAAGTACGCCCCGCTGGAGTCGATGGGCTGGCAGCGTGCGTATCGCACCGGTGACCATGTGCGCTTGGAGGAGGACGGGCTGTACTTCGTCGGCCGCGTAGATGACCAGGTGAAAATTGGCGGGCGCCGCATCGAGCTTGGCGAGGTCGAAGCCAACGTCGCGGCCCTGGATAACGTCTATAACTCGGCCGTGGCCGTACAGAAGACCCCGGGCGGCGAGTCCGTCCTGGTGGGCTATGTTTCCCTCGAGGATGAGACCAAGGGCTTCGATCATGAGGCCGCGCACGCCCGCCTGGCCGATACCATTCCGGCCGCGCTCGTCCCGCGCATCTGCGTGATGGAAGAGCTGCCGGTACGTACCTCCGGCAAGGTGGATAAGAAGGCCCTGCCATGGCCGCTGCCTGGAGTGGGCGTGGAATCAACCACGCTGACCGAGACTGAGAAGTGGCTCGCGGAACTGTGGGTAGAAACACTCGGCGTATCCGTGGAGGACGAGAACGCCGATTTCTTCTCTCTCGGCGGCACCTCATTGGCGGCCGCAACCCTCGTGGGGCATATCAGGGAGCGCTACCCCAACGTAGCGGTGCGCGACCTCTACGACCACCCGCGCTTGGGCTCGCTGGCCGAGCTCATTGCGGGAGCCGAACCGCGCCCCGCGGCTGCTGACGTCCCCATGCGCGAGGTCACCAAGGTCGGCCTTGGCACCCGCCTCGCCCAGACCCTGATTCAGATCCCCGTCATGACGCTGGCCGCCTCCAGCTGGCTAGCCTGGCTCATGTTGGGCTCCACCATCGCGGCATCGCTGGGCTTCGAGTGGGCCACGGCCTTCCCGTGGTGGTTGGTCATTGCCATGCTCGTTGTCTTTGTCACCCCAATCGGCCGCATCCCCATCGGCGGTTACGGCGCGCGTCTTATTACAGCCGGCATCAAGCCGGGCGATTACCCGCGCGGCGGTTCGACGCACCTGCGCATCTGGGCGGCCGAGCGCTGGGCTAATGCCTCCGGCGCGAGCTCCCTGGCCGGTGCCACGCGCGTGAATAACTACGCCCGCGCGCTCGGAGTCAAGGTCAAGCGCGGCGTGGATCTGCACTCCCTGCCGCCGGTGACCGGCCTGCTCACGCTGGGCAAGCACGCCGCCATCGAGCCCGAAGTGGACCTTTCCGGTTATTGGCTGGACGGCGATATCCTGCATGTGGGCGCCATCGACGTCAAGGAAGGCGCTCGCGTGGGCACGCGCTCCACGCTGCTGCCTGGCACCATGGTGGGCAAGTATGCCCACGTGGAGGCCGGTTCCACCGTTACCGGCCGCAAGAAGATCAAGGACGGCCAGCGTTGGTCGGGCTCACCTGCCAAGAAGGTGGGCCGCTCCAAGCACCGCTTCCCGTCCCATACGCCAAAGCGTCGGCCGTGGTGGGTGGCTATTTATGACGCCACCTCCGTCCTTCTCGCCATCCAGCCGGTTGTTGCGCTGGCGATAGGCGCGGCCATCGTCTTGGCCCTTGTACATTCCACAGGCGGCGATAGCTTCATCGGTGCGGTTTTCTTCGCGCCCGTCGGCGCACTGGCGGCCTTTGCCACCTATATGCTGCAGACCTGGCTGGGCGTACGCATTCTCTCGCTCGGCATTAGGCCAGGCGTGGCACCCGTGCGCTCGGTCACGGGCTGGCGTCTGTGGGCCATCGAGCGCCTCATGGACGAGGCTCGCACCAAGCTCTTTCCGCTCTATGCCTCCCAGCTGACCCCAGCATGGCTGCGCTCGCTCGGCGCGGAGATTGGCGCCAACGTGGAAATCTCCACCGCGGTCATGATCCCCAAGCTCACCGAGGTCAAAGAGGGTGCCTTCCTGGCCGATGACACCATGATCGGCGGCTACGAGCTCGGCGGCGGCTGGATGCGCACCGGCGAAACCAAGGTGGGCAAGCGCTCCTTCGTGGGTAACTCCGGCATCACCGCACCCGGCCGCAAGCTATCCAAGAACTCGCTGGTTGCCGTTCTTTCTTCTACCCCGAAGAAGACGAAGGCCGGCGCCAACTGGTGGGGCGCGCCGCCAGAGCGCATGCGCCGCGTGACCGTGGAGGTGGACTCCCCCGCTAACTCGGGTGAGGCGCTGACCTATAACCCGGGCTTGGCCGTCAAGGCCGCCCGCGGCGTGGTGGAAACCATGCGCCTTTTGGCACCGATGTTTTCTGCCATGCTGCTCGCTGCAACCCTTAGCGTGTACTACTCGCTTCTCGACGCCCTCGGCTTCCCCCTCACCTGGCTCCTCTCCGGCCTCGTACTCATGGGCATGGGTGCCGTAGCCACGGCCGTTACCGTCGCTGTGAAGTGGATCTGCGTGGGCAAGCACCGCGCGGCCGACCATCCGCTGTGGTCCGCTTTTGTCTGGCTCAATGAGCTGCAGGATACCTTCGTGGAGGTCGTCGCCGCGCCGTGGTTCTTCCAGCACACCTACGGCTCCGGCGAGATCAACCTGGGGCTGCGCGCCCTCGGCGTGGAAATCGGCCGCGGTGCGTGGATCAATTCCTACTGGTTCCCGGAAACGGACCTCATCCGCGTCGGTGAAGCCGCCACCGTGGGCCCTGGCACGGTGGTGCAAACCCACCTTTTCCAGGACCGCGTGATGAGCTTGGATACCGTCACCGTAGAGGCCGGATCTACACTGGCCTCCCATTCGGTGGCGCTGCCTGCCTCGCTGATTGGCAAGGCCTCCACCGTAGGCCCCGGCTCGCTGGTTATGCGCGGCGACCGCGTTCCCACCAACGCCGTGTGGCAGGGCAACCCCATCGAGCCGTGGGAGCGATAGGTCGCCGGCCATAATCTGCGCCCTACCGCGCGAAGTCCTGATACTTAATCATTTCGCCGGACTTGAAGTCCCAGGCCTCCACCCGGACGCGGTCAGCAAAGACCTTGACCCGCAGTCCGGTGGAGGCCTCTTCCGTTTCCTTGACAATTTTCTCGTCATTATCGCCTTCCGGCAGGTACTCATTGAGGATGGCGCCGGTGTTGACTACTGGGAAGCCGGTGCGGCCGGCCTCGCCCGTACCGTCGTAGCGGCGGGTTCCCCACCAGTTATTCTGGCGGAGCGAGGAATGGCTGTGGCTGCTAAACCACACGATGTTGTTGTATTTATTAACCACATTGGATAGCGCCTCAAGGTCCTCAAAGTCATTCTGGTACCACGCCGAATGCGACATCGATACTGTCTCCGGCAAAAGAGGATGACTAAAGACCAACGCCGGAGTGCCCTTCGCATCCCAATAAGCCAGGCGCTCATCTAGCCAATCAAGCTGCTCCTTGCTGATGCGCTGGAACGGCTCCTTGCCGTGGCGCAGGATATCGGAATAAAACTCGGTATTCACCGAAATCAGTGGCACTCCGTCAACTACCTCTTCCTTCCACGGTTTATCCTGGCCGGAGTATTTGAGGAAGCGCTCGAGGTACGTCTCAGATCCTTCCTTGCCATACATTTCGTGGTTGCCGATGGTCCACAATTCCTTGCCCGAATCGTGCGGCACCTCGCTGTGCGCGGCCAAGAAATCATCCCACTGCTGCTGCGAGCCATCGTCCACGAGGTCGCCGTTGAGCACCAGCGCCCCGGCCTTGTCCTCCATACCGTTCAACTGGCGTACCGCGTCGTTGTAGTCTTGGGGGTCGCCTTGGACGTCGGAAAGCACGTCCACGATAGCCTGCGGCGAGCTCTGAAGCTCACCGAGCGGCTTGACGACGCCCACGTTATCCACCGCCCACCACCAGTCATCATTGCCGTTGTTGTAGCTGAAGCTAACCTGCATATTCTTTGCGCCGGCCGGCACGTCCACGCCAATGGACTCGTGCTTGGAGAAGACGTCTTTATCAAAGACGGCGATTTCCTGGGCTTCCCCACCATCGAAGGAGACAGTCACCGTGGCATTTTGCCCGTCCTTGCCCTGGCGGTAATGGTGGTCGAATTCCACATTGACTCGCTCCTGCCCCGCCACCGGGATGGCCGGGCTCTTTAGACCCGCGGTCATGGAATCGCCTTCGGCTAGGCGCTGCTGCTTATTGTCGATGATGGCGAAGGTGTCATGCGCTTGGGTGAAGTAGTGACGCATATCGGTACCGGACGCCCAAGTCCAGTGGCGCATGTTGCCAAAGGTCCAGCCCTTCCAGCGGGCCTCCCCCGAGTCCACGCCGTGCACGTCGGTCTTCCACCCCTCCGGCGCGCGGTGGGTAAACCATGCCGGGGTATCCACCCCGTCGAAGCTTTCCTGCCACAGCACCCGCGAGTCGACGCCTTCGCGTTCTTCCGCTTTCGGTTGCGCCTCCTCTCCTGCAGAGGATCCCTGGGAAAAGTCATGAGAAGAGCCAAGCGACGACCCCAAAGACGAGCGAAGGGAAGATCCAGAAAGCGAAGACTGAGCCGCCGCCATGGGTGCACACAGGACTCCGGTAAGGGCCAGGACAGATGAGAAAGCACAAAGTTTGTTTTTCATAACTTTATTTCTATCTGACCTGGGCAACAAGGGGGTTACATATACGTAAACTCTTGGCAAGCACAACAAGCCTGCCAAGAGCTTTAGCGATTATTCTCCCTAGAGAACCTTCCGTTTAGGCGTGGCGGTCCAGCCAATCAACCACCGCATCGAGGGCCTGATCGGCGGCCGGCTCATTAAAGACCTCATGCTTCTGACCCTCCCAGGTCACATACTCCACGTCCTTGGAGGAGATAGAGTTATACCAATCCTGGGAAAAGTACGGCGGAACAATGCCATCCTTAGTGCCGTGCATAATAAGCGTTGGTGCGCTAAAGAGGTCCGCATTGACGGCGTCATAGGTTGCAATCGCCGCCAACTGCAGAGCGGTTCCAGCGCTGGTCTTCTGCGCGATGAGCGGGCTAGAGGCATACTCGTCCTTCACCGCCTGGCTAGTGGAGATACCATCCGTAAATGGATTAGACAGCTGAATGTCCTTGCTCCACTCCGGCGATTGTGCGCCGATTTTGGTGCGGTGCGGAATCAAGTTCTGCGCATAGTGCGCATTAAAGCTGGTGAGCTGGGCTAGCGGCAAGCGCTCAAAGATGGTGGGATCGAGCTTCTTCTGGGTCTCAGAAATGTCATCCGGGGTGATATTCTTTCCGGCCACATTCTTGCCCGAAAGGTTCAGCGGTGCACCACCACCGTTGGTGATAATGCCATCTACCTTGCCCGGCTCGCGAATCCCATAGGCCTCCACGGTCAGCGCACCCATCGAATGGCCCAGTAGGAAGGTCTTTACTCCCTGATTTTCTTCCTTCGCCATGTCCACGACACGGTCGAAATCATCGAGGATGTTCTGGAAATTATCGATATGCCCCATCGGTACGCTGCCGCCGGCGGATTTGCCGTGGCCGCGGTGGTCAACGCGGTAAACGTTGTAGCCGGCATCGAGCAAGCGCTTGGCGACGTAATCATAACGCCCCGAGTGCTCCGATACACCGTGCGCCAAAACCACCGCACCGCGTGGGTTTGCCACCTTCTGCTTCCGGTAGTAGATCTTTACACCCTGACCGCGCTGGCTATCGAAGTAGCCGTCCTCATCAGAAACCTGCTTGTCAGAGACGGTCGGGCGTCCCAATACATCTGGCTTCTTGTCTGCCGCTGGGGCCGGTGCCTCTTGAGCAGCTGCGCCAACTGTGAGCGTTCCGGATACCGCCACTGGTGCCGCCATGACAGCAGCCGCTGTCAAGCAAGCGGTTATATGCTTCTTCATCATCACCGTCTCCTCGTGGTGTTGTAGCTCATATTATTTTCCCAGATGAGATTGAGATAACAGTGATGCTAATTAAGTGACGATATAAAGAACAAATAAGTTCCAATAATGGAACCTACGGTTCCGTAAAATAACCGCACGGAAACGAACCTTTAGGAAGAACAAATCCTGCCGAAACTATTTCCCATCCCCACCCCACTACCCCCTAATACAAAAAGCGGGAAACTCGGAGTTTCCGGGTTTCCCGCCCACGTGGTGGCTAATTCATCTCAAGCTTAGTCACCAATCTGGTCGCGACCACGCTTAACAATATTCTCATCAACCTCGCCCACCAGCTCGTGATCCTTGTTTGTATACTCGAACTTGGACAGTACATAGCGCATAGCGTTAATGCGGGCACGCTTCTTGTCGTTGGACTTAATGGTAATCCACGGCGATTCTTCCGTATCCGTATAACGGAACTGCTCTTCCTTAGCACGGGTGTAGTCATCCCACTTATCCAGCGAGGCCAAGTCCATCGGGGACAATTTCCACTGGCGCACTGGGTCAATCTGGCGAATAGCGAAGCGAGTGCGCTGCTCCTTACGAGTAACCGAGAACCACAGCTTGGTCAGGGAGATACCCGAGCCCAGAATCATATTCTCCAGCATCGGAACCTCGCGAAGGAATTCCGCGTGCTGACTTTCGGTACAAAAGCCCATAACCCGCTCCACCCCGGAACGGTTATACCAAGAGCGGTCAAAGAAGACGATTTCACCACCGGCCGGGAAATGCTCAATGTAACGCTGGAAGTACCAAGAGGTGGACTCACGCGGCGACGGCTTTTCCAATGCCACTGTGCGGGCACCGCGCGGGTTCAGGTGTTCGTTAAAGCGCTTGATAGTGCCGCCTTTACCGGCTGCGTCGCGCCCCTCAAAGATAATAATATGACGCTGACCAGTTTCCTTGGTCCAGTTCTGCCACTTCAGCAATTCAATCTGCAGCGCGCGCTTAACGGACTCGTACTCATCGCGAGTCATGCGTTCATCGTAGGGGTAATTTTCACGCCAAGTCTGAACCGGGGAACCATCCGGCATGATCAGCGAAGGGTCATCCTCGTCGGTTCCATCGACGACGTAGCCGTCAGTTTCTGCCAGGTCGATCTCGGGAAGGTCGTCGTCTTTAATATCAGCCATGCATTAAGTGTAACCCGAATGTAGCCATCTAGCGCGATGAATCTTCACAGTTCAGCCTTCGAATTCTTCCCTCCTATGAGAAAAGCTCAGAGGCCCAAGATGGGGCTAACGAACCGGAGAGTCTTTTTTAAAGCCCTAAAACTCCCACCTATCAGCCCCGATCAAAAACATAACTAGAGCAGTTCGGACGGTTATTCAGCGCATCAACGATGCAGCCGAATAAACCTCACGATAATTCAATAAACTCGATATGCAGACAAGGACCCGTAGTGTTTGCGAGACCCTAGAAGAACTGATCAATACTCGTCATCCTATGCTCAATCTCCCGTTACGGAAGTGAACCGAGGGGAAGCTCTGCTTCTCAGAGTGCCGAGTCCATTAGATACCCAAATGTGCCCCGCAACATGCTTTCCAAAGCATGTTGCGGGGCACGAGGTCAAAGCCTACTAGCTATGTGTAGGAAAATTAGAAGCCCATACCGCCCATGGCGTCAGCATCCGGCATGCCGTTGTTGGCGCCGGCCGGCTCAGGCTTGTCGGCGACGACAGCCTCGGTGGTCAGGAACAGAGCTGCAATGGAAGCAGCGTTCTGCAGCGCAGAGCGGGTGACCTTAACCGGGTCATTGATGCCAGCCTCCATGAGGTTGACGTACTCACCGGTAGCAGCGTTCAGACCCTCGCCTGCCGGAAGGGAGGCAACCTTGTCAGCAACAACGCCTGGCTCGAGGCCCGCGTTGTGTGCAATCTGCTTCAGCGGTGCAGACAGGGCCTCGCGGACGATCTTGACGCCGGTAGCCTCATCGCCCTTGAGATCATCCAGGGAATCCAGGACGGAAGCGGCCTGCAGCAGGGCTACGCCACCGCCGGCAACGATGCCTTCTTCCACGGCAGCCTTTGCGTTGCGGACTGCATCCTCGATGCGGTGCTTACGCTCCTTGAGCTCCACCTCGGTAGCGGCACCGACCTTGAGGACGGCAACGCCGCCGGAGAGCTTAGCCAGGCGCTCCTGCAGCTTCTCGCGGTCGTAGTCGGAATCGGAGCTTTCGATCTCGGCACGAATCTGCTTGATGCGGCCGTCGATCTGCTCCTGGGAGCCAGCACCCTGAACGATGGTGGTCTCGTCCTTGGTGACAACGACCTTGCGTGCCTGGCCCAGGTACTCGAGCTCGGCGGTCTCGAGGGAGAGTCCGACCTCCTCGGAGATGACCTGGCCGCCGGTGAGGATGGCCATGTCCTGCAGGGTGGCCTTGCGGCGGTCGCCGAAGCCCGGTGCCTTAACCGCAACGGACTTGAAGGTGCCGCGGATCTTGTTTACAACGAGGGTGGACAGGGCCTCGCCCTCAACGTCCTCAGCGATGATGAGCAGCGGCTTGCCGGACTGCATAACCTTCTCCAGCAGCGGAACCAGGTCCTTGATATTGGAGATCTTGGAGGAAACCAACAGGATGTACGGATCCTCAAGGACGGCCTCCTGACGCTCCATATCGGTAGCGAAGTAGCCGGAGATGTAGCCCTTATCAAAGCGCATACCCTCAGTTACCTCGAGGTCAACACCGAAGGTATTGGACTCTTCCACGGTGATAACGGAGTCCTTGTTTACGGAGCCGTTGCCCACGGTGTACATAGCCTCAGCGATCTTCTCGCCGATGGCCGGGTCAGCAGCAGAGATGCCAGCGGTGGTAGCGATCTGCTCCTGGGTTTCTACTTCCTTGGCGGAAGACAGCAGGGAGTCCACAACCTTCTTGGTTGCGGTCTCGATGCCGCGCTTGATGCCCATTGGGTTGGAACCTGCGGCTACGTTGCGCAGACCCTCGCGTACCAGAGCCTGTGCCAGCACGGTTGCGGTGGTGGTGCCGTCGCCTGCGACGTCGTCAGTCTTCTTGGCAACTTCCTTGACCAGCTCGGCGCCGATCTTCTCGTAAGCATCCTCGAGCTCGATTTCGCGAGCGATGGAAACACCGTCATTGGTAATAGTCGGGGCGCCCCAGGACTTTTCCAGGACGACGTTGCGGCCCTTGGGGCCGAGGGTGACCTTGACGGCGTCGGCAAGCGTGTTTAGGCCGCGCTCAAGGCCGCGGCGGGCCTCTTCATCAAAAGCGATAATCTTTGCCATTGTGTTTGTGCTCCTTGGTTTATTGAGGACGACACTCACGTCTTTCTCGCTGCGGACGCCCGCGACGGCATGGCTGGTGAGTGTGAACCAACCTCAACCACAACGATGTAGATTTATCTAGCACTCATACTGTGCGAGTGCTAACGACCATTCTGGCACTCTCCCACCGTGACTGCAAGAAAAAATGACGCCCCCGCGAAGAGACGCCATTATATTAAGGAATGGATCAGGAACTAAGCGCTTTTCACCGTGCGCTTGGTCCAGCGGTAGATGAACGTCAGCGCGACGATAAAGAGAATCACGCCGACGATGGTGGCAGACGTGCCGCCCTCGAAGATTTCCAGCGGACTATCGCCCCCGGCAGCGGCGATGATGCCGGCATTGACCACGCCAAAGAGGGACTCGCCCACGATGAGGCCGGTGGCCAAGAGGGTGCCCATGCGCTTGGCAAATTCCGGACGGGACTGCTTTGCAGCCCACTTGTCATAGAAGGTGCCCAAGATGGCGCCAATCGGAATGACGATGGTCAGCGCGGCCGGCAGGTACATGCCCATGCCTACCGCCAGCGGGGAGAGCGAGTACTTATCGGTAAATTTGCGCAGCAATTCGTCAACAATAATTAGGACAGCGCCGATGGCCATGCCAATAAAGATGAGGTTCCAGTCCAGCGAGCTATCGAAGATGCCGGAGGCAACGGAGGACATCAGGGCGGCCTGCGGGGCGGCCAAGGCGTCTTCGCCGGCGCCTTCCATACCTTGGAAGCCGAAGCCATTGAGCATGACCTGCAGGATCGGCGGGATAACGAGAGAGCCGAAGACCACGCCGATAATGAGCGCTACCTGCTGCTTCCACGGAGTAGCGCCAACGAGCTGACCGGTCTTGAGGTCCTGCAGATTGTCATTGGAAATGGTGGCTATGCCAAAGACGATGGCCGCGGTGAAGAGCGTGTAGGCCACCAAAGACAAAGGATCCGCAGTGGTGCCGCGGGTGACGGCCGCGATGAGCAGCGAGGCAGCGAGCACGGCGATGATGCCGATGGAGGAAATTGGCGAGTTAGACGCACCAATCAGGCCGGCCATGTAGCCGCACACGGAGGCGATAATCAGGCCTACCAACAGGGTGAAGAGGACGGAGACGGTAATGAGCACGGCCATGTGGTCGTGAATATCAGTACCGCGCACAAAGTCCCACAACAGCAATGCGATAGGCACCATGAACGCCACGATGGTGGTGGCGACATAGGGGAAGGGAATATCGCGCTCGGTGACGTCCACGACGGAACCGGACTTGCGCGCACGCGAGGAGGCCAGGGACTGGCGGATGCCCACAGCAATGGGAGCGGCGATCTTCAGCAGGGTCCAAATGGCGGCAATGGCCATGGTGCCCACGCCGATGAAGCGGATGTCATCGGAGAAAGTGGTATCGACGACGTCGGCAAGCGCGGTGGCGCCCGTAATATCGCCGGTGGTGAAAATGGGCAGCAAAATGAAGTAGGAAATCACCACGCCGACCAGCATGGCAATGCCTACCGGCAGACCCACCAAGTGGCCGACGCCGATAAGCGCGGTGGACAGGCTGGTGCCCAGGGTGGTCGCGCCGGCGCCGAGCTTGAAATAAGCGATGACCTCGGAGGCGGCGGCCTTCATTGCGGCCAGCAGCGCCATGACGGCCGAGGTAATGCCGCCGGCGACGATGACGCGCAGGCCCTTGGCATTTTCTTCCTGGCTGGTGCCGGAAGCATTCTCATCGCCCACCTTGAGGACCTCGGCCGCGGCCACGCCCTCCGGGTAGGGCAGATCGGAGCCGGTCACCAAAGCGCGACGCAGCGGGATGGAATACATCACGCCCAGCACGCCGCCGATGATGCACACGCCGGCCGTCTGCAGAAAGCCAAAGCCCTGCCAGTACCCCACCATCACCAGGCCCGGGAGGACGAAGATGATGGCGGACAGGGTGCCCGCAGCAGAGGCAATGGTCTGCACAATGTTGTTTTCTTTAATGTTGTGACCCTTGAACCGGCGCAGCACCGCCATAGAAATCACGGCGGCAGGGATGGAGGTAGCAAAGGTCAAGCCCACCTTCAGGCCTAAGTACACATTGGCAGCGGTGAAGATGAGGGTAATCAGGCCACCGATGATAATGCCGCGCAGAGTCAGCTCGGGCAGGGAGGCCTTGGAACCTGCGGCGGATGATGCGTTCGCCATGCCAGGTCCTTTCTATTCTCGGCTATGAAAGTTTCTCGTTTCACCCTGCGTAGCAAACCGCGGCCTGCCACGTCCGTTTCTGTCTGTTTGACGCCGGTTTCTTCCCGGAATAGGGTCCGAACGGACAAAATCCGCACAGGGTGGAATGAATAAATTTTAGTTCACCACCCCAGCGTTTTCCTATTCCGGTTGCTCTATAGCTTGGGGCGGGCGGGTACCGTAGAGAACATGACTGTACTTAATGAAAGCATTCGCAACGATCGCGAGACCATTTTCCGCCAGCTCAGCGAGCTCGTGGCCTTTAACTCCGTCCATGACGAGGAAGGCCTGGAGGACCAGACCAAGGGCGCGAGCCAGTGGGTTAAGTCCGCACTGGAAGAAGCCGGAGTGAGCGTGGAAACCATCACCACGGCCGATGGCTCCACCGCCATCTTGGGTGAGCGCAAGGGCGATGAAGGCGCCAAGACGGTGCTGCTCTACTCCCACTATGACGTGGTGCCGGCCGGCAACCGCGAGGCTTGGAAATCCGATCCGTTCACTCTTACCGAGCGCGAGGCCGCCGATGGCTCCACCCGCTGGTATGGCCGCGGCGCCGCCGACTGCAAGGGCAATGTGGCCATGCACTTGGCCGCTCTGCGTGCGGTGGACAATAACGGCGGCACCAAGGTGAACCTGAAGTACCTCATCGAGGGCTCCGAGGAGCGCGGTGGCGAGGGTTTGTCCCAGCTCATCAAGGACCGCCCGGAGCTTTTTGCTGCCGACGCCATCCTCATCGCCGATGCGGGCAACGCCGCTGTGGGCCAGCCGACCTTGACCACGTCCCTGCGCGGCGGCGCGCAGATTGGCGTGCAGGTCGATACCTTGGCCTCCGCCGTGCACTCCGGCCAGTTTGGCGGCGCGGCACCGGATGCCGCTAAGGCGCTGATGCGCGCCATCGACTCCCTGTCCGATGAGTACGGCCGCACCGTTATCGACGGCGTGGATACCACCGCCGAGTGGTCCGGCCAGGAGTACTCGGCCGAGGCCTTCCGCGCCGACGCGCAGCTGCTGGAGGGCACCAAGATCATGGGCGAAGACGACCCGGCCGGTGCCACCTCGGTGGCCAACATGGTCTGGTCCCGCCCGGCCATTACCGTGACCGGCTTTACTTCGACCCCTGTGTCTGAGGCTGTCAACGCCGTGCCCGCCACCGCTACCGCGCAGCTCAACTTGCGCGTTCCGGCCGGTGCCGATGCCGCCGCGATTGCCGACGCCGTCTGCGATCACCTCCGCGCCCACACCCCATGGGGCGCCCACGTTAAGGCCGAGGTGCTGGAATCCAACGCCGGCTTTGCCACCGATCCTGAAAAGCCAGCCGCTGCCCTGCTGGGCGAGTGCCTGTCTGAGGCTTATGGCAAGGAAACGGCCGCACAGGGCATGGGCGGCTCCATTCCGCTGACCACGGAGCTGCAGGAAGCTCACCCCAACGCGGAGATCGCTCTCTACGGCGTGGAGGAGCCAAAGTGCACCATCCACTCCGCCAATGAGTCCGTCGACCCCACCGAGATCGAAAACATCGCCGCCGCGGAAGCACTCTTCTTGCAGCGCTATTCCTAAGGCTTGCGCCCCCTAGCCCAGCCTGGGCCCTACCTACCGCCGCGGCACTGCGGCATACCCTGCTCCTTGGGGAGCGGGGTTTCTTTATGCCGCAAAACAGCAGCATATAATACAGTGCCAAAAATAATTCTTTCAAAGCCGTAGAAAAGCCGGTAAAATAGCAAAACGTTGGCCCCGCGCTCGGCCATGTTGCTTGCACTATGCCACCGCGGCGTACTCAGCGGCGTGCGGCTCGTGAATGTTCTCGTCTCTCATTAGTTGTGATGCTCGTGGTATTCGCGGCAGCGGGGCAAGAGAACGTGACACAACCAAAAGGAGCGCAGTAACCAACGTGCTAATACTCCTGGGTACTCTCATCGCCGCCACCGTGGTAGCACCGCTGCTCATCATGCGAATGGGTCGCCCGGCATTTGGAATTTTGGCCTTAGTCCCCGGCGCAGGCTTTGTGTGGACGCTCATGCACTTTTTGCGCGGCACCTTCGCAGACGGTGGCGCAGTTGATCACACTGTGGAATGGATGCCGTCCGCGAACCTAAGTTTTGACCTCCGCTTAGACGGACTAGGCGCGCTATTTAGCCTCATCATCTTGGGCATGGGCGCGTTGGTATTGGTCTACTGCTGGGGCTATTTCGACGGCACGCGGCGCCGCTTGGCCATGTTCGCGGCGCAAATGGTGGGCTTTGCCACCGCCATGTTTGGTCTAGTGGCCGCGGACAATTTCCTTCTCATGTACGTGTTCTGGGAGATTACCTCCCTGCTGTCTTATCTCTTGGTTAGCTACTATGCGGAACGAGCCTCCTCCCGCCGCGCGGCACAGCAGGCGCTGATGGTCACCGCTCTGGGCGGGCTGACCATGCTCATGGGCATTATCTTGCTCGGACGGCAAACTGGGGCGTGGACCTTTAGTGATATCTCCGCCTATGAGAACTTTGCGCAGACGCCCTATGTCACGGTGGCCATCGTGCTTATCTTGGCGGGCGCACTAACAAAGTCTGCAATTGCACCGGCGCACTTTTGGCTCCCCGGCGCGATGGCGGCACCGACTCCAGTCTCCGCTTATCTCCACTCCGCCGCGATGGTTAAGGCCGGCATCTATCTAATCGGGCGCCTGGCGCCCTCAATGTATGAGGTGGCCACTTGGCACGTGGTGGTTATCTCCCTAGGCGTATTTACCATGCTGCTCGGCGGCTGGATGGCGCTCAAGCAGCGCGACCTGAAGCTGATTTTGGCTTATGGCACCGTCTCCCAGCTAGGGTTTATCACCTCCATCATGGCCGTAGGCTCGCGGGAAGCCATGCAGGCCGGTCTCGCGCTGACCTTTGCACACTCGCTATTTAAGGCGGCGCTTTTTATGGTCGTCGGCGCTATCGATCACTGCTCAGGCACGAGGGATATCACCAAGCTATCCGGATTGGGGCGCAAAGAACCATTCCTCTTCGGTATTGCAATCATTTCCGGGTTCTCCATGGCCGGCGTCCCACCTCTATTTGGCTTCGTGGCCAAAGAGGCCGTGCTGGAAGCCACCATGCACGAGGAGCTCTTGGTCGGCATGCCACGCAATATGATGCTTGTGGCCTATGTCCTCGGTTCTATCCTCACGATGGCCTATACGCTGCGCTTTTTGTGGGGTGCCTTTGCCACCAAGAAGGAGGTCAATGGAACGGAGCCGGCAGAGGCCGTCGCCAAGATGCATCCCGTAACTATGGGATTATGGCTCTCTCCTGCCCTGCTCACTGCCCTAACCGTGGCACTTGGTGTGTTCCCCAAGCCTTTATCGGCAGCCTTTGACCAGCACCTCGACTCCACCTTCGCCCCGAAGGAGCATAGCGAACTAGCCCTGTGGCATGGACTTACCGTGGCACTCGGCCTCTCCGCACTCGTTATCGTGGGCGGTATTATTATGCACTGGCAACGCCAGGTCCTGGTCAAGTGGCAATTCGCCTACCCTGCGCTGGGCAATGCGGATGATGCCTATGATTCGGTCATCGCTCTTTTGCGCCAGCTCTCGCTGCGCACGACGGCAACCACGCAGCGCGGCTCCCTGCAGCTGAACTTGACGGTTATCTTTGCCACATTGATGCTGCTGCCACTGGCTATGATCATCAAGGGTGATCTCACCGATATCCGCATGATTGTGGCGGAAAATCCTTGGCAGATCGTCGCCGCCTTCATCATCATGGTGGCCGCCGTAGCCGCCACGGTCACCGATAATCGTTTATCAGCCGTGATCATCGTCGGGGTGACTGGCTATACCCTCGCCTTCATCTTCGCTCTGCACGGTGCGCCGGACTTGGCGCTGACGCAGCTGCTGACTGAGACCATCGTAATGGTTCTTTTCATGCTGGTTCTTCGCCGCATGCCGGCCTCCACCGAGTGGAAGCAGGACCCCAAGATGGGGCGCCTGCGCGCGTGGCTTTCCGTGGGCACAGGCCTTACCGTCACCGTGGTGGCGATGTTTGCTATTAACGCACGTCAGTCTAAGCCCATCTCCGAGTTCATGCCGGATCTGGCCAAAGAGATTGGACACGGCGCCAATGCTGTCAACGTCTTGCTAGTGGACTTGCGCGCCTGGGATACCTTTGGCGAAATCACGGTGATCATCATCGCCGCACTGGGCGTGGTCTCTCTGATTTATCGCACCCAATCCTTCGGCCGCGAAAGCCGCCGTCCCACCCTGCGGGTTACCGGCCGGCGGTGGCTGGCCGCCGGGGTGGAATCAGAGCAAGCACTCAACCGCTCGCTGATGATCGATGTCTCCACGCGCGTGCTCTTTCCGTCCATGGTCGCACTGTCCTTCTACTTCTTCTTCGCCGGCCACAATGCCCCTGGCGGCGGCTTTGCCGGCGGCCTCGTCGCAGCGCTAGCACTCATCTTGCGCTACCTGGCTGGTGGGCGCGCGGAGCTGGAAGAAACCCTGCCTATTGATGCCGGCCGCACCATGGGCACCGGTCTCTTGCTGTCCGCACTGGCCACGGTGACCCCGATGTTCTTTGGACACCCGCCGCTTACCAGCGGATACACCTCGCCGGAGATTCCGCTCATCGGCAAGGTTTCACTGCCTTCAGCGTTGGTCTTTGACGCAGGTGTCTACCTCATCGTCGTGGGGCTCACGCTCTACATCCTCAATTCCTTGGGCGCCAAACTGGATGAGGAAGAGGATATGCGTAAGCAACGCGCCCGCGATCGCGCTCGCTCGCTGGCCCGGCAGCAACGCCAACGCACCGCCAAGCAAAAGGCGCAACGGGCCCAGCGCAAGGAAAAGAAACGAGCCGCTACAGCAAGCACAACCGCCACCACAGGGAAGGAGAAATAAATGGAAGCCAACCTCTTCCTCCTCTTGGCCGCCGGTGTGCTCGTAGCCGCGGGCGTCTACCTACTCCTAGACCGCGCCATGACCAAAATGCTGCTTGGCCTGTTGCTTTTGGGCAATGGCGCTAACCTCTTCTTACTGCAGTCCGGCGGTTCAGCCGGTTCCCCGCCTATCGATGGCCGCGAGTCGGAGCCTTACGGCGCCGAGATTGCGGATCCACTGGCGCAGGCAATGATTCTGACCGCCATCGTCATTTCCATGGCGTTGACGGCTTTCATACTCACCTTGGCATACCGGCAGTACCGCTACCGTACAGACGATGTCATTGAAGATGACGCGGAAGATACCGCAATTGCCGCCAAGGCCGCACGCCCCGGCAATGCGGCCGCCAGCCCGGACCACGATGCGTCCAATGATCCGACTACGGGCCGCGCCACCAAGCAAGGCGATAATTTCGGCCCCGCATCTTTCGAGGAACCAGTAAAGGGAGCCCACGATGAGTGAGACCGTACAGCCGCTTGTCGATGTCCTCTTTCCCTACATCGGCTACCTCATTCCGCTGCCGATTATCATCCCCGCAGTGGCCGCAGCACTCGCATTGATTTTTTGCCGCACGCCCAATGCGCAGCGCCAGATCGTGTTTTTCTCGCTGCTCCTTACCGCAGTAGTTAATGCCCTTCTCATCCTCATCGCGGATTTTGAAGGCATCCAAACCCTGCAGGTAGGAGGTTGGGACGCCCCGGTGGGCATCACGCTCGTGGCGGATCGCCTCTCTGCGGTCATGCTCTTTACTTCCTCCGTAGTGCTGTTTTCTGTCATTTGGTACGCCATTTCCCAGGGCGTGCGCGATGGCACAAAGGACGAGCCGGTGGCCGTATTCCTGCCCACCTACATGCTGCTGACCATGGGCGTTAATATCTCCTTTTTGGCCGGCGATCTCTTCAACCTCTACGTGGGATTCGAGGTCTTCCTCGTGGCGTCCTATGTGCTGTTGACCCTAGGTGCCTCAGCCGGTCGAGTTCGCGCCGGCGTGGGCTACGTGATGGTGTCCATGGCTTCGTCAATGATCTTCTTGCTCGCGTTGGGGTATGTGTATTCCTCTGTGGGCACGATGAACATGGCTCAGATCGGCCAGCGCATGCAGGATATTCCAGAAGGAACTCGTACCGCCATCTTTGCCACTCTGCTCGTCGCCTTTGGTATTAAAGCCGCCGTGGTGCCGCTGGACGCCTGGCTGCCGGACTCCTATCCCACGGCCCCTTCACTAGTCACGGCCGTCTTCGCCGGCCTACTGACCAAGGTGGGTGTCTACGCCATCATCCGCGCCCGCACTTCCATTTTCACTGCCGGGGGACTCGATACCGTGCTCATGTGGATAGCCCTCGCCACGATGCTGGTAGGTATTTTGGGCGCCATCGCGCAATCCGATATTAAGCGCCTATTGTCTTTCACCCTGGTCAGCCACATTGGCTACATGATCTTCGGCGTCTCGTTGGGAACCGCACAGGGGCTATCCGGCGCCATCTTCTACGCCGTACACCACATTCTGGTCCAGACTGCGCTGTTCCTGGTGGTCGGACTGGTCGAGCGCCAGGCCGGAACGTCTTCGCTGCGCCGTTTGGGCTCGCTAATGTATTCTGCCCCGCTCATCGGAATCTTGTATTTCATCCCTGCCATTAACCTGGGCGGCATCCCGCCATTCTCCGGTTTCCTGGGCAAGGTCATCCTGCTGCAAGCCGGTGCGAATGAAGGCTCCTGGATGGCGTGGGTACTCATCGTCGGTGCCATAGTCACCTCGCTGCTTACGCTCTACGTCATGATGTTGGTGTGGGCCAAGGGCTTTCAACGCGACCGCGCCGATGCCCCAGAAGGCAACGTGGCGCTCGCCCGCCCAGCCCCGCTTTCCGATATCACCGATGAGGTGGAATTTTCTTCTCGCCAGGATGTAGGCAGGGTACCCTTTGGCATGATCGCCTCTACGACCCTGCTGGTGGCAGCGTCTACGTCCATTACCTTCTTGGCCGGACCGATTTCCGGTATCACCTCACGCGCGGCCGAATCCGCGCAGGATACGTCCATTTACCAGTACGCGGTACTGGGCGACCGCGCGGATGACCCCACCCGCCACCTCAACCAGAAGGAGCGCTACACCGGCGGCGCTGATTCCTATAAGAATCGCCGCAACCCTTCCCCGGAGGTGGAGCCGCCGGATTCAGCGGGTTTGGATGCCCGCACCGACCCGGAAGCCGGTGGACGCGATGCGCATTCCACCGGCGTAAAGTCCCCGGATGCCGCCAAGAGGAAGGATATTAGCGATGACTAACACGCGCTTTTCCGGCCTGCGCCACCGCTTCCGCCCGTGGTTCATCGTCTGGCTGGTAATCATGTGGTGCATGCTCATGGGCGAGGTCACCGTGGGCAACCTGGTGGCTGGGTTTATCATCGGCGTCGTCATTGTCTTTGCCCTGCCGCTTCCTGCTATGCCCATTGCCGGCATTGACGTCTCTTGGGGCAAGCTCATTGCATTCATGATCCGCTGGTTCTGGGAGTTGTTCTACGCCTCGCTCAAAGTGGGCTGGCTGGCCGTGCGCCCGCAGCCGGTGCCCAAGACCGCCATCTTAGAGCTGCCCATGCGCTTGGATAATGAGTTTGCTATCTCTTTGGCGGTGACGCTGTACAACCTGCAGCCGGGTGGCACGGTGACCGATATCGACATTGCAAACCGTATGATTACCGTCCATATCTTGGATGCCCGCGATGAGGAACAAATCCAGCGCGAAATCAATGCTGTAGCCCGTTTGGAGGCCTCATTCATCGACATCTTTGAAAGGAGCCACCCCTAATGGATCCCCAGATCTATAACGCAATTTTGCTGGTGGCCGCCGCGCTGCTGGTCGTCTCTTTCCTTATTACCGTCTGGCGCATCATCACCGGGCCCAATTCACTGGACCGTTTGGTGGGTATGGATGGTTTTACCGCAATGTTCCAGTGTGCACTTGCTACCTACATGTGCTGGTCGCTCAATACCACGGTGGTCTCAGCCATGCTGGTCATCGCGCTGCTGGGATTCATCTCCACCGTATCCGTCACCAGGTTTAGGAAGAGGGATAATCAATGAGCTGGTCTTTTATCGCAGATGTGCTCTCGCTCATCCTGATCATCGGCGGCAGCCTCCTCACCTTAGCCGCGGCCATCGGCGTCGCCCGGTTCAAGGACACGATGTCGCGCGTTCACGCGGTGAGCAAGCCACAGACCACCGGTCTTATCCTCACCATGCTGGGCGCGTTTATCCGCATCACGGGCGCGGAATCCTTCAGCGTAGCCGAGCGCGGGGATTTAGGAATACTGGTTTTGCTGGTACTGTTTGCCATGTTCACTAGCCCGGTAACCGCACAGCGCACCTCGCGTATTGCACGCCGTGAGGGTCTGTACGGCACCGAGGAAACCATGTCCCGCAACGACCGACCCGCCGCGAAGTCGCTGCGCCGAAAGTAGGAGACGCTTTTCACCGTGAAAAAGCTTTATGGGCTTCCCACTATGGTGACTGTGCTCGCCGCTCTTATCGGCGTCATCGTCTACCGCTTTAGTATCTACGATGGCAATAGCGCCTTTGTGTGGCGCGTTCCCCTGGATCTGAAGATTTATTGGCTCGCCGGCGGTGAGGTAGCCGAGGGCGCGGATCTCTACGATAACGCCTACATCGGCGACCTGCCTTTTACCTATCCGCCCTTTTCCGGCACTCTTTTCACGTGGCTTTCCAGGCTTGCCGACGCCCCCTTGATCCTCCTCTGGCAGGGCGGCATCGCCCTCGCCTTGTTCACGGTTATTATGCTGGTCCTGCGCGAGCGTGGACTCAAGCTTTCCCCGGCAATGTGGCTGCTGGGCCTTTTGCTGCTGTGCTGTACCCCGGCGAATGAGCCGGTGCACGGCACCTTATTCTTTGGCCAGATCAACATCTTTTTGATGCTGCTGGTGGCCTTGGACATCCTCCCGCGCAAGCACGCTTTGCCGGGCATCGGCATCGGTTTGGCCGCGGGTATGAAGCTCACCCCGGCCTATATGGGGCTGGTCTTGCTCTTCCAGAAGCGCTGGTGGCAAGCGATCATCGCTATCCTTACCTTCGCGGTGACCGTTGCCATTGGTTTCGTGACGATTCCGGATGCCGCTGATTTCTGGACCGACGCTATCTTTAAGTCCTCCCGCGTGGGCGAGCACACCAACCCAGGTGCGCAGTCCATTCGCTCGGTGATGGTCCGCGCATGGGGCATCGATGGCGGCTGGATCTGGCTCGCCGCCGTGGTCGTGGTCTTCATTTTGACCTGCCTGGCGCTGCGTACCGCGATGAAGCACCGTAATAACTCGGCGGCGCTGGCGCTCGCCGGTATCAGTTCCTGCTTGGTCTCGCCCTTCTCTTGGTATCACCACTGGGTGTGGACGGTGCCGCTGGCTATCGTGGTGATGGTCTCGGTCAACCAGGCGCTGGGCAAGCGCCTGACCGGTTTCCTCGGTGCGCAGTTGTCAGGGCTGGTTTCTGTGCTCGCAATGTGCGCCGTAACGATGCCGTTTATTTCTGCAGCCGTGTGGCTTTCTGCGGCCAGCCGCTCGCTCAATCACTGGGATTTGCAGCCGTGGGGCATGCTGGCTTTCACCGGCGCCGGTGTCCTGTATATCGCCTTCTACGCGGTGTGGGGCTTCATCCCTGGCACCCAGCCGGCCGAGGAAACGACCGCCCCTGGTAACCCCCAGCAGCTCGCGCAACCTTCTGTCGCGCAACCCGCTGCCGCCGCGACCGCGGCCCGACGAGCGCGCTCTTTGAGCACCGAGTCTACGACCCGTGGTGGTCAATCACAGGCAACGCACACTATCAGCGATGAGACAGCAGAAATGCCCGCGGTGGGCCCCGAAACGCGCGCTTTTCCTGCGTCCCAGGACATCACCGATATCCCCGATACCCCGGCCTACGGTCGCCATTCGCGCTCCGAGGACTAGCCCCGGGCCCCGCCTGACCGCCGCTTTAGAGCGGGCGGAAGGTGTGCAACTCGCGGCAGGTCTCCTCCACTACCTTGCGCCAGCTGCCGGTCTCTTCGAAAAGGCGGCGTTGCCGTTCATAGCCGGCACCATTATCGATAATTTCATAGATGAGCTTTAACTCGTTAACACATCCCAGCTCGCGCGCGATGGGGGTTAGCTCTTCCACCATCTCCGCCAGCTCGTCCTTGACCCAGGCCTCATCGGTCTCGCGGGAGGTAATCACCAGCGCGTCCATGCCGTAGCGGGCACCGCGCCATTTATTTTCTGCTACGTGCCAGGGCTGCAGTATGGGGAGGGGCTCCGCGGCGTCGATAAGCCGGTCGTAATAGACCACCAAGCAATGGGTGAGCGCCACGATGGCGGAGAGCTCGCGCAGGTTGGACGTCGCATCAGAGACGCGCACCTCCACCGTGCCCCACTTGGACGCCGGCCGAATATCAAAGTGCATGGAACCGGTGTGGTTAATAACGCCGGAAATGGCTTGGTCGCGCATATAGGACTGCCACTCGGCCCAATCACGGAATTGATACGGCATGCCTGCGGTGGGCAGCTGCTGATACAGCATGGTGCGGTTGGAGGCATAACCGGTATCGAGGCCCTCCCACCCAGGCGAGCACGCAGAAATGGCCAGCAGGTGGGGGTACTTGGTCATCAGCGCATTGATGATGGGCCATACGCGGTCCTCATGGCTAAGGCCCACGTGCACGTGCGTGCCCCATAGCAGCATCTGCTTGCCCCAGTACTGAGTGCGCGCGATGATTTCCTGATAGCTCGGCTTATCCGAAAGCGGGTTCTCGCGGAAGTCCGTAAACGGGTGGCCGCCGGAGGCCCAGACGTCTACGCCCAGCTTATCGGCTGCTTCTTCCACTGCCTTCAGGGAAGTGTTCAGGTCAGCGATGGCTTCCGGCACGGTATGGCAGATGCCAGTGACCAGCTCCACCGTGTTCTGGAGGAATTCCTTTTCCAGATGGATCTCGGGGTGGGCTGCAGTGGCGAGGTCAATGAGCTCTGCGCCGCGCGGGACAAGGTCGCGCGTGTCGCGGTCCACGAGCGCCACCTCCCATTCCACGCCGAGTGTTGGTTCGGGAGAGCGGGCGAATTGTTCTGCCGGGATCTTCACCCATTCAGCTTAACGGGTGACAGGTATTAAGGCGGGGATTTTATTTAAGCTGTTCGCACCGGCGGACCTGCGGGCGAGGAAAAGTTCAGATCACAAAAGTCCAAGGCATCCGGCCGAAGAACTATGGTGCTTGTTCTTCGGCCGGAGGGCCTTGGACTTTAAGTCAGGTGCGTGGCTTGCTTAGGCCTGCGGAACCGCTAGGGCCACGACGACGGCGCCGTCATCGGTGGCTTCCTTTGGCAGGTCGCGGTTCATGGGGGCGACATCGGCCTGGTAGCGGGCGGCTACCTCCTTGGCCAGCGCCTCAGCAGAGGCGTCGCCCTCGGGGAAGAAGACGGTGGTCTTCGGGACGGTAAGGACGTCGCCAGGCAGGTTGCCCACGTAGCCAACCTTGAAGCCGCCACCCTTGAGAGAATCGGCTTCCTTCTTGGCCTTATCTACCTCGCCGGAGTTATTGAGGACGCTGACCTTAATATCATTGCGGTCACGCGCGGCGGAGTGGGCGTTTTCCTCGCCTGCGGCGGCATCTCCCTCGGCCGCGGCTCCCTCATCGGCAGCGCCGTAAGCGGCCGAGTCGCCTGCGGCATCGCCTTCACCTGGGGCGGGCGCCGGTGCGGGGGCAGGGGCGCTAGCGCCTTCGGAAGCGCCAGGGGCACGGGAGCCTGCGGCGTCGGGGCCGGCAGATCCTTCGGGCGCGGCACCGATGGTGGAACCGGTGGAATTTTCCTGCGTGCTCTCAGACGCCACGGTGGAGTCATCGTCGCCTGAGGTCATGGAGTACAAAGCCCAGAGTCCGAGCATAACGGCCACGGCGATAAGGACCATCGCCAGGCCGCGCAGCGGGAGGCCGCCCTTTTTAGCGTGCGCGCCACCACCAGCGGGGCGCTTAGCTGCACGGGAAGCGGACGCACCGTCAGCAGAGCCGGCGCGGGTTTCGTCGGATACCTTGTCGGTCGAATTTTCCGGATTCACATTAGTCACATACGCAACACTAGTACTCAGGATTAACTATCTGGGATATTTCCCCGCGCGGCGCGCCGCGTGTCTTCTCGCTCCTCGCGCAGGCGCCGCAACCGTGCAACCAGGAGGGGATGGGATTGGGCGGCCGCGGGGGCGTCGAGAAGCAGGTTAAGGCGCTGATGATAGCGCACCGGGGAGATGTCCAGTTGCGCGCGGATAGCCTCTTCCTTGCGGCCGATGCTACGCGGCGCGGTTTCCTCGAAGTCCAAAATGGCGGCGTCTAGGTCAGACAAGGGGTTCATGCCTAAACTGTAAGGCATGACTATTCGCCCCATCGTTATCCACGGCGAGACCGTGCTTCACGAACCCACCCAACCGGTGGAAGAATCCGAGATTTCCACCCCGGAAATGCAGCAGCTCATCGCGGACATGTATGAAACCATGGATGCCGCCCATGGCGTAGGCCTGGCCGCTAACCAGGTAGGAATTGGCAAGCGCCTCTTTGTCTACCACTGCCCCGATACGGATGGCCCCAATGGCACCGAGCTGCCGTCCGAAAAGGCAGGCATGCGCAAGGGCTGCGTTATTAACCCCGTGCTGGAGACCTCCGAGATTCCAGAGACCATGCCTGCCGACGACGGCTCCGATGACGAAGGCTGCCTCTCCGTTCCTGGCGAGGGCTTTCCCACCGGCCGCGCCGACTGGGCGCGCGTGACCGGCAAGGACGAAAACGGCAACGACATCTCCGTCGAAGGCTATGGTTTCTTCGCCCGCTGCCTGCAGCACGAGACCGGCCACCTCGATGGCTTCCTCTACACCGATACCCTCATTGGCCGCTATAAGCGCCAGGCCAAGAAGGCCATTAAGCGCCACGGTTGGACCGAGCCGGGGTACTCCTGGGTACCGGGCGAGGACGCCGATCCCTTCGGCCACGACGACTAATGTCACGTATTTTCCGCTCCGATGCCGTCCAGGTGGGCGAGCGCGTGGTGGCCCGGCGCGATTTCGGCGATGTACATAGCGATGTCATCGGGCATGTGCTCAGCCTCAATCCGCTGGTCATTCGCCCACAAGAGGTCGGCGGTTACCCTTCCGACCTAGATGCGGTGGAGATCCCGCCGGAGCAGCTGAAGATCATCAAACGGCTCTCCCCGCGCATGGTCCGCAACTCCGACATCCGCGCAGTGGAGGTTGCCGCGGCCGCGGCTTCCCCCGGCACGGAGCACGCTTGGACCAGCGACGGTTCCTGGCTCATGCGCGCCGGCGATGGGGTTACTGGCCGCTCCAACTCGGCCGTTCCCCTGGGCCCTTCCGCGGGCTTTACCCCGGTGCCGCTGGAAGAGATTAAGGCCTTCTACGCCCGCCACAACCTCCCGGTGCGCCTGGTGGTTCCAGAGCGCATTGGCAAGCCGGCCGAACGCCTGCTCGCCGACCCCGCCTGGGAGACCGAGCCGGAGGTCCTCGCCATGGTCCTGCGGGATCTGCCCACGCTTGCCGACGCCCCCTCTACCTCCCCCACCTTCCACATCGCCGCCCAGCCCGATGACGAGTGGCTGGCGATGTATCAATCGCGCACCGATGCCCTTCCTGCCGAGGCGGTGCAGAGCCTTGGCGCTCACGTCGAGGGAATGCTCGGCTTTGGCCGCCTAGTCCTCGATGGCGAGACCGTCGCCATCGCCCGCGGCATCCTGAGCGAATCTGGCGATGACACCACGTGGCTGGGTCTTTCTTCCATCGAAGTGGCCAAGGACTTCCGGCGCTGCGGATACGGCACGCTCACGCTCCAGCACCTGCTGCGCTGGGGCCGCGATAATGGCGCGGAGCATGCCTACCTCACCGTGCCGGCTTCCAATACCGCAGGAGTGCGGCTGGCTGAGAAGCTCGGCTTCATCGAGCAACACCGCCGCATCTACGCCTGCCTGCGGGGCTAAGTTCCGCGCTGCGGACTTCCGGTCTGGGCGGTGAGCCTTATGGGACTGCCCGCTGACCTCGCTGCAGCGGGCAGGTACTGTATGTGGCATGCGCATCGCCACGTGGAATATTAACTCCGTTCGCACCCGCATACAGCGGGCGCTGGACCTTATCTCCAAGCACGACATCGACGTTTTGTGTTTGCAGGAAACTAAGGTGAAAGACGATAAGTTTCCACGCGAGGCCTTCGAGGACGCGGGCCTACACGTCACGTGCCACGGGCTCAACCAGTGGAACGGCGTGGCCATTGTGTCCAAGGAAGAGCCGGAGGAGGTCTTTGTAGGCTTTCCGGGCCAGCCGGGCTTTGCCAAGGATCCGGAAAAGCCGCAGGACCGTGAGGCCCGAGCACTCGGGGCCCGCATCCGTGGCGTAGAAATCTGGTCACTCTACGTGCCCAACGGCCGCGAGATCACGGACCGCCACTATGACTACAAGCTGGACTTTCTCTATCACTTGGCGCACTATGCGGAAAATCATGCGCAGTCCAAACTGCTCATGACCGGTGATTTCAATATTGCCCCGCGCGATGAAGACGTATGGGATATAGAGGCCTTCCGCGGCAAGACGCATGTCACCGAGCCAGAACGCGCCGCATTGCAAATGCTGGAAGAGGCCGGGCTCGAAGAAGTTACCCGCCGGTTCACAGAGGATCAGCGCTATACCTACTTCGATTACAAGGGCATGCGCTTCCAAAAGAACGAAGGCATGCGCATCGATTTCCAGTTGGCTTCAGCCCCACTTGCTCAACACGTAACCGGCGCACAGGTAGACCTGGTTGAGCGTGCCGGCGATAAAACTTCCGATCACTGCCCGCTTCTCGCAGATTACGATCTGCCCGATTTCGATTCCGTGAAATAGATGTCTTGGTCGCTTGATCTCAGTTTTTGGCAGCTCGTATTCCTGATCCTGGATTACGGGATCAAGATCGTTGCCGTCGGCTTCGTGCCCGAGGGCCGCCGGCCTTCCAGCTCCACCGCGTGGCTGCTGGCAATTCTGGTACTGCCGTTTATCGGCCTGCCGCTGTTTTTGCTCATGGGCTCGCCGTATATCAACCGGCGTCGCCACCGCATCCAGCAAGAAGCCAATGAGAAGATTGAAAGTGTCACGGCCCGCACCCCGGACCATCCGCAGGGCATCCTTTCGGCGGAAATAGAGTCGGTCATCCGGCTCAACCGCGAGCTAACCGGATTCCCGGCGTTGGTGGGCCACAATCTTGGTCTACACGCGGATTATGACGAGTCCATTCGCGCCATCGCAGCCGCCATTGACCGCGCCGAGAAGTACGTGTCCATCGAGATCTACATCCAGTCCTGGGATGAGGTCACGGACGTATTCTTCGAGTCGCTGCGCAGGGCTACCGCCCGCGGCGTAAAGGTGCGGCTGCTGCTGGATCAGATCGGCAGTTTTAAGTACAAGGGCTATTTCAAGCTGGGCAAGCAGCTAACAGAGATAGGCGTGGACTGGCATCTCATGCTGCCTATTCAGATACACAAAGGCCGTTTCCGGCGTCCGGACCTGCGCAACCACCGCAAGCTGGTGATCATCGATGGCAAGGTGGGATTTATCGGCTCGCTGAATATGATTAAGCGCCAGTACAAAACCAAAGATCGCTACTGGATTGACTACATGGTGGAGCTCTCCGGGCCAATTGTAACTTCTATGTCTGCAGTCTTCGCCGTGGATTGGTACCTCGAGGCAGAAGAGAATCTTCCGCTCGATGAGCTGCCTTATGATGACGCCCAGACTGCCGACGCCAACCACCTCCAAATAATCCCCTCCGGCCCTGGTTATACCACTGAGCCAAACCTGCGCATGTTCAACTCCTTGGTGCACCACGCTAAGGACCGGCTAGTTTTGTGCTCGCCCTACTTCGTCCCGGATGAATCCCTACTGGAGGCTGTGACCACCGCCTGCTACCGCGGCGTGGACGTGGAACTTTATGTATCAGCAAAGGCGGACCAGTTTATGGTCAACCACGCCCAGTCCTCCTACTACCAAGCCCTGCTAGAGGCAGGCGTACACATCTACCAATTCCCCTACCCCTTTGTGCTGCACTCCAAGTTCATCATTACCGACCCGGACGATCCCGGCCGCGACCCGTTGTGCATGTTCGGCTCCTCCAATATGGACCCGCGCTCGTTCGGCCTGAACTATGAATCCACCATTTTGGTGGCCAAGGGCGACCTCATTGACCAATTCAACCAGCTCGTAGCCAATTACCGCACGGTGTGCCACGAGCTAACTTTGGAGGAGTGGAATGAGCGCGGCTTTATCCGCCGTTACGTGGATAATGTCATGCGCCTTACCTCCGCGCTGCAGTAGAGCGAACACGAACCATCACGACTGCAGCGAAGACAGCCTGGCAACAAGAAACCGCCCCGGCGGGCAGCGAATGAACTGCCGGCCGGAGCGGTGAAGCGTTATATGGGTGGGTATTTAGGCGTCGCGCTTTTGCAGCAAGAGGACACCGAGGACCCACAGGATAACGGCCCAGGCAATAAATACCAGGCAGAATCCCCAATTTTCCTTCCACGGAGCATCAACCGGTTCCATCTCCAGCAGCCACGACTGGAAAGACTTAAACGGCATGTAGTTGACCAGCTTGCTGCCGACCTTGGGGATGGTGGCCACGAGATTGTCCACGCCGAGGAAGAGGATGAGGCCAATGGCCACGGAGCCAGCCGTCGAGCGCAGCAGCAGGCCTAGGCCTTGCGAGAAGAGGACGAGCAGCGCGGCAGCCAGTGGGTACTTCCACAGCTGCTTTTGGCCCATCTCATCGTCCCAAGGGTGGAATTCCGCGGCTACCTCATCGTGGGCAAAAAGCTCGGTCAGTAGGTAGGCGCCCGCCACGGCGATAAAGGTCAGCGCGGCCGCAATAACCGCGTACATGAGCAGCTTGACCAAGGCCACCGACCAGCGGCGCGGGGTAGCCATAAACGTGATGGTCTGCGTGCCATAGCGGTACTCGGTGGTCACGATCATGATGGCTTGGATCATGAGCACGGGCAGGCCGAGGAACAATAGGAAGGACACCGCGCCATCCGAGGTGATAATCCCCATGCCCATCGCTGCCTCTTCAGGGGTTTCTGCCGGCTTAGTCAAGCGAGCATTGAGGATGGCCCAACCCCAGGCAAAGAAGAGAAAGATGAAGGTGGTCCACCAGAAGGAGCGGGTGGTGTGCAGCTTGGTCCATTCGGACTTCAAGGTATTCAGCATGGCGAATTAAACCTCCTGCTGGGTGGGTCGAGCGAACGGAGTGGCGGCGCCAGCGGTTCCGGGGGTGGGGGCGCCGGTGGAGCCGTGGTACTGGACGGCGTCGCCAGTAAGCTCCATGAAAGCATCCTCGAGGGAGGCGCTCTTGAGGCTGAGCTCATTAAGCGGCACACCGGTGGAGTAGGCCAGCTGACCTACGAAATCCGTGGTCTGGTTGGCAATCACCAAACGGGGGCGGCCTTCCTCGTCGGTGGACTCGGTAAAGGAGATTCCCTCGGCGCGCAGAGCAGAGCCAAAGGCATCGAGGTGATCGGAGCGCACCAGCACGGAGGACTGCGAGTGGTTCTTCACAAAGTCATAGGTGGGCTGGTCCGCTACCAAACGGCCCTTACCAATGACCACGAGATGGTCGGCGGTTTGGGACATCTCCGAAAGCAGGTGGGAAGAAATCAAAATGGTGCGGCCCTCATTGGCTAGGGCGCGCACAAGCTGGCGGACCCAGCGAATGCCCTCCGGATCGAGGCCGTTGACCGGCTCATCCAAAATGAGGATGCCCGGGTCACCGAGCAGCGCGCCGGCTAGGCCTAAGCGCTGGCCCATGCCGAGGGAGAAGCCACCGACCTTCTTACCGGCGACGTCGGAAAGCCCTACCAGCCCCAGGACCTCATCAACGCGGGAAGTAGAAATGCCATTGGACTGCGCAATCCATTTCAGGTGGTTGGCGGCGCTGCGATTGCGGTGCACCGCCTTAGCGTCGAGCAAGGCGCCTACCTCACGCAGGGGTTGTTTGAGCTCGTGGTAGTGCTTGCCGTTGATGCGCGCCTTGCCGGCCGTCGGCGTGTCCAAGCCCAAAATCATGCGCATGGTGGTGGATTTGCCCGCGCCATTGGGGCCCAGGAACCCGGTGACCATGCCGGGTTTTACCTGAAAGGTGAGATCATCAACGGCGCGGACAGACTTATATTGTTTAGTCAGTCCTTCTACTTCGATCATGGCACTAGCGTGCCATAAATCCGGCAACTTTACCTGTTCAATGCCTCCACACTCTCCCGCAGGGCGGGAAAGGCATGGCGGAAGGCGGCCAGAAGGGGGAGACTTTCTACCTCCTCAAAAGGCACCCAGCGCAGCTCATAGGACTCTTCATTAGCTGTAGTAGGAAGCGGTGCGCCAGTACGCGTGCGTGCTAGGACGGTGGTATAGGTCCACTCCCCCGGCAGATCCCCCGCCGCGGGATAGGGCCCGGCCGTTACTCGCGCATCGAGCACCTCCACATCTTGGGGCGCAATCGCGCATTCTTCATGGGTTTCACGCAGCGCGGCCTGGGTAGGCGTCTCCGTAAAATCACGGGCGCCACCCGGAATCCCCCAGGTATCGCCGTGATTGGTCCACGCGGCGCGGTGCTGGAGGAGCACCTTGCGCCCGGCGACGAGGAACAGGCCGGCGGCACCAAATTTTCCCCAGACGCGAATGCCGCCGGGGCCTGCCGCCCAGCCGTCTCCACTGTGAGGGTTATGCATGCTGCCTATCCTAGCCACACACGCGGGTATATGGTGGCGCCCAGCACACTGCGGGCGCTATTCTGAGTGAATGACCGAGCAGGCAGTCCGGGCAGAAAGCGTGCACGACGAGCGCGCTCACCCGAGCGATCACTGGCTCGATGAGGTTACCGCGCCCACCGGCCCGGCCTTCAGCGGGCTCAGTAGCCGCGCCATGGAATGGTTCGCGGGCCCGGCGCGCCTGCTGCGCCGCTTTTACTACTTCGCCTCCACTACCCCAGGCAAGCTTTTTACGGTCACGCTCATTCTCACCGTAGCCCTAGGCGCTGCCGGCTTATCGATGTCCCAATCTTCCGCCGCCCGCCACTCCGATTTGGACGAGCTGCTAAGCACCACCGAGCCGATGTCGAATGCGGCGCACCACCTTTATAGTTCGCTTTCGGTGGCCGATACCGTGGCCACCACCGGCTTCGTGCAGGCCGGTGTGGAATCAGAGCACAACCGCGATAGCTATAACGAAGCCATTGATGCCGCTTCGGTGGCAGCCACCGAATCCGTGCTGGGTACCACGCAGGAAGACGGCCGTGTGCGCGAGCTGGTGACCTTTATCCAACGCGAGCTCCCTGTCTATACCGCAATGGTGGAAAAGGCCCGCGCCAACCACCGGGCGGGCAATGCGGTGGCCAATTCTTATATGTCCAATGCCTCGGCGCTGATGCGCGAGCGTATCCTGCCGGCTGCCTCCGAGCTGTTCCAGCTGACCACCGCCAAGGTAAACCAGCAACAGCAAAAGCTCACCTCCCCGCAGTGGGTGCCGCTCTCCGGCCTCTTGGCGGCGCTCTTCTTCCTCGCCGTGGCCCAATGGTGGCTGTGGCGCCAGACCCGCCGGCGTTTTAACCGCGGCTTCTTAACTGCCAGCGTGCTGCTTTTCTTGGCCATCTCCTGGGTGGCACTATCCAACCTCGCCACCTGGTCCACCGGCCACCAGGGCTTTGAGACGGCCTCGCGCCCGTGGGATTCGCTCACGGCCTCGCGAATTGAGGCGCAGCAGGCGCGTACCTCTGAGACCCTGGCGCTGGTGCTGCGCTCCTCCGAGGAGGATTCGATGGTACGCTTTTCCAGCTCCATCAACTCCATCGAAAGGGCCCTCGAGGATTATGAGGAAGCGCTCAATGATGAGGACGTGGAGGTCACCGACCCAGAACTCATTCACAGCGCCCGGGCGGCCGCCGAGCAGTGGCGCGGTACCCACGACAAACTCATGGGTGCGCTCAAGGACGGCGACTATGACGAGGCCATCTACCAGGCTACGGCCACCGAGCCCAAGGACGGCGAAATGACCACAGCGCGTTCCTATGACCAGCTCGACGCGGAGCTCTCCGATCTCATCGGTCAGGCGCGCATCGCCATGCGCAGCTACTTGGAGCGCGGCCTGACCGCCATGACTGCGGTGTCCTCGGCCGTGTTCCTGCTGACCTTGTGCGCCATTATTGCCGTGTGGCTGGGCATCCGTCCTCGACTGCAGGAGTACCTCTAATGCGCCGCACACGCCTTGCCCTCGCTACCCTTGCCTGCATCTGCGCCGCGCTGCCGCTAGCCTCGTGCGATGTTCGCTCCACCCCGCCGCTCGAGGCGCCCGCCGAGCACGCCCTCGATTCAAAGCCGGGCCCGCCGCTGCCGGAAGGAGCGGAAATTGAAAAGGCGGGATCTACCGCAGCTCACCGTGCCTCTGATGAGGAAATCAGGGGCAGCTACCGCCCGGATGATAAGAAGGCGAAGGAGCGGGTGCCGGACATCGTCAAGCGCGGCCGTCTCATCGTGGGCGTGGACCGTTCCAATAACTTGCTGAGCTACCGCGATGCCGCCACCGGTGACGTGCGCGGCTTCGAGGTGGATATTGCCCGCGAGATTGCCCGCGATATCTTTGGTGATCCCAACAAGGTGGACTTCCGCTTCGTGGAATCCTCCGACCGCGTCGATACCCTCAATACCGGCGCGGTGGACATGATTGTGCGCACCATGACCATTAGCCCGGAACGCGAGCGCGACGTGGCCTTTTCCATTCCCTATATGAGCACCCAAACCCGCATGCTGGTGCTCACCAATTCCGGCATGAAGTCCGTGAAGGACGCCGCCGGTAAGACCCTATGTGGTGTGGGCGCGTCCACCGCGCTGGAAACTATCCGCGAGCACGCCCCCAAGTCCGATATCTTGGTTACCCGTTCCTGGGGCGATTGCCTGATGGCCCTACAACTCAACCAGGCCGATGGCATCGTCGTCGATGATGCCTTGCTCTCCGGCATGGCCGCCCAAGACTCCTATACCTCCATCGTGGGCGAGCCGCTAGAGACCGAGAACTACGGCGTGGCCGTGCGCCGCCCCAGCAAGCAGCAGGACACCCGCCCGCTGCTGCGCCAAATAAATTCCACGCTCGAACGCATCCGCCGCGACGGCACGTGGTTTTCCCTTTTTGAGGAGTGGCTCGGCGCCTACCTGGAAGAGCCCACCCTGCCGGCTGGAAAGTACATCGAGGAGGACGCTAAGCCATGAGCCATAACCCAAACTTCAGCGACGACGAGCTCGAGTACATCGAGCCCGAGAACCTCGATACCCAGCGCGCCTTCCGCCAGCCCACCACCGCCGCCAACTCCGCGCAGGAGCCGGATGCACTGGACGATGCCCCCTTGGATGATGGCCCCACCACCGCCGCCGTGGCTTTCGACCCCTTTGCGGACGAAGACGAAGAGGGCACTGCGGCCGTGGCCTTCGACCCCTTCGCCGCCGAGGATGAGCCCAGCGATGATGCCGGCACTTCCGCGGTTGCCTTCGATCCCTTCGCGGACGAAGACGAGGACGGCGATGGTTCCATCGACCCAGACCACATCTCCAGCCTTCTGGCGGATCTGGATAATATCCGCGCCCAACGCGAACAGCAGCGCGTCCAAAAATCCCAAGAGGACTCCTCGCAGCGCTCGCGCCGCCGCGCGCTCGATACCTTCCGCGAACGCCGCGGCACCCACCGCACCGAACGCCGCGTGGCCGATGGCATGGTGCGCCTGCCCTTTATCACCCCGGCCGAGCCGACCGATGCGCTCATTGACCCCACCGAGGAATCCTCAGGCAAGAAGATTCCGCCACCACAGCTACAGCCCGGTGACATGGTGGCCGGACAGTACGAAATCTTGGGCGTTATCGCCCACGGCGGCATGGGCTGGATTTACCTGGCCAATGATCACTTTGTCTCCGGAAGAGTGGTGGTCCTCAAAGGCATGCAGGCCCAAAAATCGGCCGATGAAACCGCCGCTGCGGTGGCAGAACGCGAGTTCCTTGCCGATATCACCCACCCTGGCATCGTCAAGATTTTCAACTTCATCGATGACGCCCGGGTGCCCGGCGGCTTTATTGTCATGGAGTATGTCGGCGGGCCGTCGCTAAGAAGCAGGCGCAAAAAGCAGCCGGATAAGCTCCTGCCGGTCGATATCGCCATTGCTTATATCTTGGAAGTCCTGCCCGCGCTGGAATACCTGCATTCGCGCGGGGTGGTCTATAACGACCTAAAGCCGGATAACATCATCGTCACCGAGGACCAGGTCAAGCTCATTGACCTGGGCGCGGTCTCCGGCATTGGCGCGTTTGGCTATATCTACGGCACCAAGGGCTACCAAGCCCCGGAAGTGGCCACCGAGGGCCCTTCCATCGCCAGCGATATCTACACCATCGGCCGCACCCTGGCTTCGCTCTGCCTCAAGCTGCCCACCGAGGACGGCGTCTACCTGCCCGGCATCCCTACCCCCACCGAAGAGCCGGAGCTGCGCCGCTTTCTGTCGCTCTACCGCCTGCTACAGCGCGCCACGGACCCGGATCCAAAGCGTCGCTTTACCTCCATCAAGGAGCTGCGCACCCAGCTCTATGGCGTGCTGCGCGAGGTCATTGCCATCCGCGACGGCCTGCAGTACCCATCCCAGCACTCGCTCTTTTCTCCGCAACGTACCACCTTTGGCACCAAGCACCTGGTCTTCCGCACGGATCAGCTTATCGACGGCATCGATCGCACCGTCCAAATCACCGCTCCCGAGGTCGTCTCCGCCCTGCCTACCCCGCTGCTGGACCGTGACGATGTAGGCGCCGGCCTGCTGCAGGGTGCATCCTATGCGGAGCCACAGGAGGCCCTGGAGACCCTCCGCCAGGCCATGCAGACCCCCGAGTACGAGCACTCTGCCGAAATCCCGCTAGGCGTGGTGCGCTCCATGATCGACCTTGGCTATACCGGCCAGGCCCGCCAGTGGCTTAGCTCCATCGAAGACCGCCTCGGCCGCGACTGGCGTTTCCAGTGGTACGCCGGCATTACCGAGCTGCTTCACGACGACTACCGTGACGCTCAAAAGTACTTCTCCACCGTCCTCGATCTCCTGCCAGGCGAGGCGGCTCCCAAGCTCGCCATCGCCGCCATCAACGAGCTCATCCTGCAGCAGCTGGACTATAGCGATACTTCGCTTATTGACCCCACCGTGGCGCGGGCCTGCTCCAATATGCATTCCACGCTGGCCGATCTCCCTAACTCCGCCTTTGAGGGCCAGCCGGAAATCTGGAACCACGTCACCCAGGATCCGGCCGCACTGCGCTTTAACTCCATGCGCCTCTACGGCATTGTGTGGTCCACCAACCCCACCACCGTCTCCTCTTCCTTTGGCCTCGCCCGCCAGCTGCGCTCCGAGGGCCAGGTGGAGGTAGCCGTCGTGGTCCTTGACAAGGTCCCCAATGCCTCGCGCCACTATCGCATGGCCCGCTTGACGACGATCCTCCAGCTCATCGTCCACGATCTCTCCGAGTCCCGCATCCGCCGCGCCGCCCGACGCCTCGAAGAGGTCCCCACCAACGAGCCGCGCTTCCTCCAGATCAAGATTGCCGTCATCTCCGCCGGCCTGAATTTCCTGCGCAATGCTGATCTCTCGCGCGCCGCCTCCCCCAACGACCTCTTCGAATACGCCTTTACCCAGCGTGGTCTGCGCACTGGTCTCTCGGAGACACTCCGCGCCCTCGCCCGCCAAGCCCCGTTTAGCCGCCACCGCTACGCACTCGTTGACCTAGCCAACCAGGTCCGCCCCGTCACCACTTTTTAGTCTGCCTTCCTGCTACCAGCCAACAGGGTGCAGAAAACTAGAAAAGGGGCGCGCAGTCTTCTACACCACACGCCCATTTGTCCAAAGTCCGGTCACTGCCGCCGGACGGAGGGACTGTCTTACTTGTAGAGGCCAGCCTCACGCGCCATTGCGGCGATTTCGGCGGACTTCTGAGCGATAGCCAGCTCCTCGTTGGTCGGAACGACGAAGACCTTGACCGGGGAATCCTCGGTGGAGATCATGCGCGGCTGGTCGGAACGGACCAGGTTGCGCTCCTTATCAAAGTGGATGCCGTACATATCCAGGTTGTACAGGGAGTCCTGACGCACCTCGGTATCGTTCTCGCCCACACCGGCGGTAAAGGTGATGGCGTCAACGCGGCCCAGGGAAATCATGTAGGAACCGATGAAGCGGCGCAGCTGGTGAATGTAGATATTGTAGGCCAGCCAAGCGTCCTGGTCTTCGTTGTCAATGCGCTCGCGCAGCGTACGGAAGTCATTGACACCGGAGATGCCCTTGACACCGGACTGCTTATTGAGCAGGGTGTCAATCTCGTCCACGCTCATACCCGCCTGGCGAACGAGGTGGAAGATGATGCCCGGGTCAATATCACCGGAACGGGTACCCATAGCCAGACCGGCCAACGGGGTCAGGCCCATCGAGGTATCGATGGCGCGGCCATTGCGGATAGCCGCAGCGGAAGCACCATTGCCCAGGTGGAGGGTGATCTGGTGGGTGTGCATCGGGTCGCGGCCCAAGAGGGCCGGTACCTGCTGGGAGACGAACTCGTGAGAGGTGCCGTGGAAGCCGTAGCGGCGGATATCGTACTTGGATGCCACCTCATTGTTGATGGCATATAGCGCAGCTGCCGGCGGCAGGGTATTGAAGAACGCGGTATCGAAGACGGCAACGTGCGGAATATCCGGCAGCATCTTGCGGGCCACGCGGATGCCGTCCAGGTTGGCCGGGTTGTGCAGCGGAGCCAGCGGGATGAGGTCTTCAATCATGGACTCAATCTGGTCCACGATGAGCTGCGGCTCGGAGAAGAGGCGGCCGCCGTGAACAACACGGTGACCAACGGCGATAACATCCACGTCGGTCGGGCCAACGTTGTGCTCGCTCATGATGGCAAAAGCGCGCTCGAGGCCGAAGGAGTGAGTAGGGATTTCCAGCTCTTCCTTGTACTTCTCACCACCGGTCTTGACGGTGACGGCGCCGAGGGGCTCGCCAACCTGCTCGACCAGACCAGAAACCAGCGGGGTATCCGTGGCGCTGGATTCGGGATCGACCAGCTGGAATTTAACGGAGGAAGAACCTGAGTTAAGGACCAGAACGTATGACATTTATTTCTCTCCAGCCTGAATAGCGGTGATTGCAACGGTGTTGATGATGTCCGGAACGGTCGCGCCACGCGACAGATCGTTTACCGGCTTGTTCAGGCCCTGCAGGATCGGGCCCACGGCGAGTGCGCCGCCGGTGCGCTGTGCCGTCTTGTAACCGATATTGCCGGCCTCCAAATCCGGGAAGACGAAGACGTTTGCCTTGCCGGCCACTTCAGAATTCGGCATCTTCTTAGCCGCAACGCCTGGGTCGCAGGCGGCGTCGAACTGCAGCGGGCCATCCACCTTGACGGAGGAATCCAGCTGCTTGGCGGCCTCCACGGCGGCCACGACACGCTCAACGTCCGGGCCGGAGCCGGAGGTGCCGGAGGAGTAGGACAGCATGGCCACGCGCGGGTCGATGCCAAACTGGGAGGAAGTCTGTGCGGAAACGATGGCGATCTCGCCCAGCTGCTCGGCGGTGGGGTTCGGGTTGACGGCGCAGTCACCGAAGGCCCACAGGCGGCCGCGCATGACCATCAGGAAGATGGAGGAGACCACGGAAGCGTTCGGCTTGGTCTTGATGATCTGGAAGGAAGGCTTGATGGTGTGGGCAGTGGTGTGAGCAGCACCGGAGACCATGCCATCGGCCAAGCCCTTGTGCACCATCATGGTGGCGAAGTAGGAGATGTCCTTCATCGTTTCGCGAGCCTGCTCGAGGGTGACCCCCTTCTTCTTGCGCAGCTCCGCAAAGTCGGCGGCGAACTCCTCTGCCAGCGGGGACTCGAGGTGGTTGATGATCTCGGCACCAGCCAGGTCGAGCTTGAGCTCCTCGGCGCGGGCCTTGATATCGGCCTCGTTGCCCAGGATGGTCAGCTTGGCAACCTTATCGCGCAGCACCACGTGTGCGGCCTCGAGGATGCGGTCATCGTCACCCTCTGGCAGAACGATGTGCGAACCGACGGCGCGGGCCTGGTCAATAAGCTGCTTCTGGAAGAGGTCTGCGGACATGACCGGGGAGACGTCGCCAAGCGCAGCAAGTGCGCCCGGAACTGCTTCGAGATCGGTGAAGATGCCAGCAACGGTGGCCCCCAAGGATTCCGCATTGTGCTGTGCCAGCTCGCCGGTGCGCTGCGGGGCGCCGGAAATGATGGCCAGCGGCAGGCCAAGGGCGGCAGCTACTTCGGCATCGAAGGCGATATCGCCGGTGCCCTGCGCCACGATGTTCTCAGCGGCGGGAGCCTCAGCAAGTACGGCGGCGACGGTGGCATCGAAGTCTTCGAGGCGGATGAGCTCCGCGCCTAGGTCTTTAGCCAAGGCGGGCACATCGAGGCCATCGAAGCCACGGCCGATAGCGCTAATAACTGCGGAATGAGATGCAGACATGCAATTTACCTTTCAGTCACGGTCACTTGAACACAATTAACGCGTGTCATAACTTCATGTCAGCCATCACAGTTATTAACACGCGGTGACTATTCCACTGTACGCGATTTACCCCCTCCTATGCCCCATCGTGACCGCCCTAAACTGGGGTTAGTAATGCTGTGGTTTTTATCGCATAGTGACCGCGTAGAATATGCAGCACAACGAAAGAAAGGACACCCTAAGCACATGACTAACCCAGCGCGCGTCGCCGTGGTCGGCTCCGGCCCGGCAGGCATTTACGCCTCTGACCTTCTAGTGAAATCCGACCTCGATGTGCAGATCGATCTTTTTGAAAAGATGCCGACGCCGTTCGGTTTGATCCGCTACGGCGTGGCACCGGATCACCCGCGTATTAAGGGCATCGTGCAGTCCCTGCACAACGTTATGGAAAAGGAAGAGATCCGCTTCCTGGGCAATATTGAGGTGGGCAAGGACATCACTGTCGAGGAGATGCGCGAATATTACGACGCCATCATCTTCGCCACCGGTGCTACCGCCGATAAGCGCATGGGCATCCCGGGCGAGGATCTCAAGGGCAACCATGGCGCCGGCGAATTCGTGGGCTTTTATGACGGCAACCCCAACTTTGAGCGCGACTGGGATCTCTCTGCAGAGTCCGTCGCCGTCGTCGGTGTGGGCAATGTCTCCCTCGACGTCTCCCGTATCCTAGCCAAGACCGCCGACGAGCTACTTGTTACCGAGATCCCAAATAACGTCTACGCAGCACTCAAGAAAAACCGCGCCAAGGAGGTCCACGTCTTCGGCCGCCGCGGCCCGGCACAGGCCAAGTACACGCCGAAGGAGCTCAAGGAGCTAGACGAGTCCCCGACCATCGAGGTCATTGTCAACCCCGAGGACATCGAGTATGACGCCGCCTCTGAGGAGGCACGCCGCGCCGCCAAATCCACCGACCTGGTGTGCCAGACACTCGAGTCCTACGCCATGCGCGAGCCGGGCGATGCCCCGCACAAGCTCTACATCCACTTCTTTGAGTCCCCGGTAGAGGTGCTGGGTGAGGACGGCCACGTCACCGCCATCAAGACCGAGCGCACTGAGCTCAACGGTGATGGCACCGTAACCGGTACCGGCAAGTACACCGAGTGGCCGGTCCAAGCCGTCTACCGCGCCGTGGGCTACTACCCTCAATCCGTCGACGGCGTGCCTTTCGACGAGACCAAGGCCACCATGCCCAACGACGGCGGCCATGTGCTGGCCAATGTCGACGGCGAAAAGCTCCCCGGTCTCTACACCACCGGCTGGATTAAGCGCGGCCCGGTGGGCCTGATTGGCAATACCAAGTCCGATGCCAAGGACACCACCACCATGCTCATCGCCGATTACAAGGCCGGCGACTTGGAGCCTGCCACCAAGCGCGACCCGCAGGACATCCTAGACTTCCTGGCCTCCCGCGATATCGCCGTGACCACCTGGGAAGGCTGGCACCGCCTGGATGCCGCTGAGCGCGCCGCCGGTGAACCGCACGGCCGCGAGCGCATCAAGATCGTCGAGTGGGACGAGATGGTCAAGCACGCCGGTCCACAGGCCTAGCCCATGCCGCATTTCATTTCCGCCGCGCCCTTGGGCCAACTGGCAGCCTTGGACGTCCACCAGCTCTACAAGCTGCGGGTAGACGTCTTTGTCCACGAGCAGCGCAGCCCGTACGCCGAGATTGACGCCACCGACGCCGACCCCCAGACCGTGCACCTGCTGGCCTGGGATACGGACTCCCACGAGCTGCTCGGCACGGCCCGCGTCTTTCCGGCTGCGCCTGCCGACGACGCCGCGCTTGCCGACGCCACGCCTACCAACGCCCCGACCACCGGCGCACAAATCGGCCGCTTCGCGCTCGCGCCGGCCGCACGCGGCACGGGACTCGGCCGCGAGCTACTCCAGGCGGCCATAGACCTTGGCGAGCGCATGCGCCCAGGCCAGCCGCTCTATCTGGAGGCACAGGCCGGACTAGTGGACTATTACGCTTCCTTCGGCTTCACGCCGACTGGAGAGCCATTCGATGACGAGGGAGTCCCCCACCAGCCGATGCTGCGCCCCGCTTCTTAGTCGGCGTCGTCCACCCCGGAGGCGAGCTTCGGGTCGAGCTCCACGCCGCCCTCGTATTCCACGACCTCAATATCGGGAACATCCTCGGTTTCTGGATCGATGCCGCGGGCGCCGCCTTGCGCCAGCAAGCCCGGCGTGGAGGTCACCTCGATCTTGTGCGCCGCTAGTGCTGCCCGGTCGCGCGCCTCCTCCGCGCTTTCCGCGGTGGCAGACACCAAGCCCATGCGACGGCCCTTGTAAGCCCCGGGCTTGCCAAAGAGCTTGACGTCCGTCTCCGCATAGCTGAGGGCTGAGGCGATGCCGGTATAGGCAACCTCTCCCAACTCCTCGTCCGCGTGGATGACGACGCTAGCGCCCGGGGTAACCAGGGTGGCGTCAATGGGGTAGCCCAAAATCGCGCGCGCGTGCAGGTCAAACTCGGAAAAGCGCTGTGTGTAGGCGGTAAGCATCGCCGTATCCGCGGGGCGGGGGGACACGGAGGAAAAGTACACGTCATCACCCGCAACGAAAAGCTCCACGCAGTACACGCCGCGCCCGCCCAGCTCATTGGAGATGCGCGCGGCCACCGAGCGTGCGTTTTCCAGCGCGATCTCGCTCATGCCAGTAGGCTGCCACTCTTCCACGAGGTCACCGCGCTCATGGCGGTGACCGATAGGCTCGCTAAACCACGTGGCCAGCTTGCCCGTGGCCGGGTCGATGGACCGGATGGCCAATAGGGTGACTTCCAAGTCAAAATCTACGAAACGCTCGGCCACTACGCGCTGCGAGTCCGAGGACACGCGCCGCACGGTCTCCCAGGCCACTCGCACATCATCCTCTTCGCGCGCGATCATGTGGCCCTTGCCGGAGGTAGACACATCCGGCTTAATGATGCACGGAAAGCCCAGCTCCCCGACTGCTTCTTCCAGCTCCTCCACGGAGCTGGCAAAGCGATACGCGGAAACCGGCAGCCCAATATTCTCCGCCACCTCGCGCACGCACTGGCGGTCCTGCGTCATGGCGCAGGCGCGAGCGGAAGGCACCACGATGGCATCGCTATGCGCTTCCATCTCTTCCAAAGCTTCTACCGCAACGGTTTCTACCTCTGGGACCACAAAGTGCGGCCGAATCTCCTGCGCTAGCTGCAGGATGCGGCCGGTGTCCTTAATATCGGCGACGTAGCTAAACTGCGCCACCTGGTGCGCCGGCGCGCCCGCATATGAGTCCACAGCGTGGACCTCAAGGCCCAGGTTCTGGAAGGACATGGCCAGCTGCTTGCCCAGCTCGCCCGAGCCCAGCAGCAATACCTTGGTGGCATTGCTGGTCAGCGGCGTGCCAATATGACCGGCGATCTCGCCTGGATTATCCATGAAAATGCTCCTTCTAAGCCGCAGGCAGCGGCGGTTACTGGCTTAGATTATTTCATATTTAGGCTCCAACCCCACTACCCACATGCCAGGTGCCACGGATAAGCAAAGGTGCCCTGTGGGCAATTCCACAGGGCACCTGAAACATTTCCGCCTAGGCTGCAGGAGCCTCAGCCGGAGCCTCCCCTGCCGGCTGCTCAGCGGGCTGCTCTGGCTCGCCTACCGGCTCCGCCACGGTAATGATGTTGTCCTCATAACCCAGCGCGCCACCAACAAACTGGCCGCCACAGGTAATGAGAACCAGGCGGTTCTCGCCCTCCTTATCATTAACCACGTCCGGGAATCCGGAGCCCTTAGGCAGGCGGTACGGCGCTTCAGTCACGCGGAAGGTACGCTCCTGGCCGTCAATGACCACGGTGAATTCCTGGTCCTTCTTCAGCTTGGTGAACTTCTCCGCATAACCGGTGCCCTGGCCCTGGTAGTTAATGTGGCCGGTAATCACACTCGAGCCCACATTGCCCGGTTCACCCGGCACAGCGGAGGCGGAGTACCAGCCCACGCGGGTGACGTCGTGTGGCGGAAGCAGCACGCCCTGGTCCGTGACCTGTATGGGGTCCACGGCCGCATACTCGCCATCGATGCCCACGGACATGCCCTCAAAGCCCTTGAATTCACCAGGCGCGGCATCATACTCGTGCTCCTGCTGGCCCGAATCATCCACAAAGGCATCGGACTTCGGCCCAGATTCCTCAGGGGCACTCTCGCTGGCCACCGTCTCCGGCGCCGAGCCAGCCCCATCCTCATCATCGCGCGCCAGATACAGCACTACCTGCAACAAGACCAATGCCACCACAATGATGGCCGCGATAATAGCGATCAGCTTGCCACGGCCCATGCCCCGCTTGCCGACGCCCCCTTCTTCCCCACTCGCCGGATACTGCGACATTCCATTGTCTTCCGGCTGCTGTGGTTCAGTGTGCTCTCCCATAGCTAGCTTCCTCTACTTCCTCGTTTTGTCTACCTTGTGCAGGTTATATGCAAATCCCCTCCAGCGTGTGCAGTCACACCCTGGAGGGGATTTTTGGTGTTTAAGTCTCAGCCCCGGCGGGGCGGCCCGTGGGCCGCCTCACCGATGCTCAGGGATTACTTGATGTAATCCTGCATACCCGGCTCAAGCTCGGTTGCGCCGGACGGTACGGACTTAATCTCAACGCGTTCGGCGTTGGATGGCAGTGCGTTACCAATCTCTTCAGGCTTCTGACCCTGGGTCTCGACGCCGCGGCCATGTCCATTGTCAGACTTGCCGTCCTTAGGAGCATCCTGGCCCTTGATCTCCTGGGATGTCACGGTCTGATCCGCATCGTTGATGTCCTTGTGCTCAGCAATGTGGTTCGGTTTCTCCGGAGTAGTACCCGGGGTGTCCTCACCCTTGTCATTGACCTCGGTGGAGGTGAGCTCCTCAAAGGCCACCGCAGCCTGGACAGGCTCGGTCACATCATCGTTCACGGTGATGGTGACAGGCTCCATACCCTTGGACTTCTTCGGAGTGAAGGTAGCTTCGCCCTCGCCCAGAACGGTCTTGCCATCCTCCTTGGAAATCAGCTCGGCCTTCAGGGTGTATTCCTTACCCGGAACTAGGCCACCATACGTCACCTCATCGATGACCTTGGCACCAGCAATAACCTCATGGGAACCCTTGGCAAAGTCAGCATTCGTGGTAACCCACGGCTCACCTGGCCTGTGCTCCTCAGTCGTTGGCTCGCTAGGCTCGGAAGGCTTAGCAGGAGTGGTCTCCTTACCCGGCTCCGAAGGCTCAGTGGTCTCCTTACTGTCTCTT